>CAZLLC010000008.1:0-26488 GCA_964560245.1 uncultured Oscillospiraceae bacterium
GGCGATACTATTTAGCAGAAGCCCGGTGCGAAGATCCTTCGTCGCTGCGCTCCTCAGGATGACACGTGCTTATGGAAGCTTGCACTGAACGGAATGACATTTTCTCTAAAAGGTGACTGTTATAATTAAAAAAATTATTGTCTACGGCAGGGGAGCATATGTTCACAATATCTTGTGTAACTTTGCTATATTATGTCTACCAGTGGTGGTTTTGGACAAAAAATAATCAAAATATTGTGTAAAGATGGTGATGTCATATATTGACAATCCCATAGGGCTTTGGTAGAATTTACTTGTAATGTAGAGGTGAAGAGACGGGCTCTTCATAATACAGCATTGCGTAAATAATAGTGGAGGTAAAAATCGTATGAAAAAATTCTTATCCCTGCTGCTTGCAATTGTGATGATTGTGAGTATTTTCCCCGCACAGATCCTTTCTGCAAGTGCTGCAGAAGTTTCTGAGACCCTGTCCACCTTTGCGAGCACTGGCACAGTTGCCAGCGATTCCTTAAGCATTTCCTGGACTTCTAACGATGTTACTTTTTTGGTTTCAAAAGGAACCAGCAGCACTGCAATCAGAACAAGTGATACTGATCATTTCAGAATGTATGTTGGTAACTCTGTGACGATTAGTGCTCCTGGAAACATCACAAAGATTGTTATGACCTGCACCTCCTCTTCCTATGTGGGCAATCTCAATACTGACATCGGCGATGAGGCAAGTGTTTCCAACACTGTTGTAACAATTAAGCCGACTGCTTCTGCTGCTTCTTATACCATTAGTAGCATTACAAAACAGGCTCGTGTGAAGACGGTAGAGGTATTCTATGCTACTGTAGATTCCGGTGAATGCGCACACGCCAACACCGAGACTATCGAAGCTGTTGAAGCAACCTGTACTACTGCCGGTAACACTGCCGGTGTGAAGTGTACTGATTGCGGCACTGTACTGGAAGGCAACGAGACCATTGATGCTTTGGGTCACAGCAATGACGATGGCGTTGTGACTGCAGCTACCTGTACTGCTGACGGTTATACCCTCTACACCTGCACCGTATGCTCCAAGACAACTAAGACTGACTATGTAGATGCTACAGGTCACAGCTATGTAGACGGTGTATGCTCTTCCTGTGGACTTGAACAGCCCACCGGTTTGGATGGCAAGTACTACATCGCTGCCATCCGCAGTAGCGGCAACTATATATATATGACCAATGATCTGGGTACTGCTTCTACCAAGCGCTATCAGATCGTGGATTCCGGCTTGACCGAGCTGCCCGCAAGCATCGAAACTGCTGTAGAAGCACAGGTCTTTGAACTGATTTTTGATGCATCTAACAGCACTTATAAGATCAAGACTGGCGATCAGTATTTGGGCTGGACCTCCGGTAACTCCGGCACTCTGGTTGACGAAGCAAGCGCCATCACTGCTACTATCGATGCTGCTGACAGTGGTGCGTACAATATTCACTTTACTGCTACTGATGGAGAACGCTATCTGGCTTTGAACAGCAATGCTGCCAATAATTACTTTGCTTGGTACAAGCAGGGTCAGGCAGAGGATCTGTACCTGATTCCTGTTGTTGAAGCTGAAGCATGCGCTCATGCTAATACTACCACTAACACTGTAGATGCAACCTGTACCGAAGCCGGTTCTACTACTGTTGTATGTGACGATTGCGACGAGACCCTTTCTACCGAAGAAATCGCTGCTCTGGGACACAACTATGTTGACAACATCTGTTCCGTTTGCGGCGCAGAGTTCGAAGGCGATATCGATCAGCCTGATGTAACTGAGCCTGTAACACCTACTGTTTCTACTGCAACCATCAGCTTTGCTGATACCACCCAGCGTGTTTCTCAGGACACATCTTCTCAGGTGTGGTCCAATGGTGGTGCAACTCTTACGAATAACAAGGGTGCTTCCACTACAAATATTGCTGATTATAGCAATCCGGCTCGTTTCTATAAGAACTCTGATTTGATCATTGCCTTCCCCGGCATGACCAAGATTGAGTTTAGTTGTAACACAGCTGCTTATGCAACTGCACTGGCAAATTCCATTACTGACACCAGTGTTTCTGTCTCTGTTGAAGATAAGATTGTTACCATTGTTCCCAACAACGGTGCAATCGACAGCTATACCATCACCCTTTCCGGCGGTCAAGTCCGTGTGGACTCCATCACCGTTACTGCAAGCAACTGCGAGCACAGCTGGGGTGAGTGGGTACAGACTACTGCTCCCACCTGCACCGCGACTGGTGTGAACACCAGTATTTGTAGCCTTTGCGACGAGACCAAGACCGAAACTGTTGCAGCTACAGGTCATAGCTACACCTATACTGAAACCGCCATCACCTGTGCAAACTGCGATTACTCTGTAGCATACACTCTGTCCACCATTGCTGAAGCTAAGGCATATACCGACAGCACTTTGGTGTACTATGTTAAGGGTGTTGTTACATATATCAGCGCAGACAAGGTTTATATCGAAGATTCTACCGGTGGTCTGCTGGTGATGTTCACCAGTGCTGACGCCGCTTCCGGCATTGCCCTGGGTGATGAGATCCTGGTTTGGGATTGCCTGACCACCTATAACGGTCTGATTGAGACCACCTATACACTGGCATCTGAGTATTTAATGGTTTCCTCCGGCAATGAGCTGCCCTCTCAGACTGTTACTATTGCTGATCTGCTGGCAGATACCACCAATGAGTACCTGGCAGAGCGTGTTGTAATCAAGAATGTAACTATTGGCACAATTAACGAAAGCGGCAACACAGCTCTGACTGATGCCGACGGCAACACCATTAATATCTATAAGGTTTCCGGTCTGAATGAAAAAATCAATGCTAATGATGTTGTCGATGTAACCGCCATTCTTTCCACTTACAACGGTTATCAGTTGCTTGTCAATCCCGGTACCGCTGCTGATGATGTTGTTGAGGTTGAGCACCACGACGAAGTGGTGATCGAAACTGTTTCCATCGCAACTGCTAAGGCTGGCACTGCCGGTGAATACTACCAGGTTGAAGGTACTGTTACCTACATCTCCGGCCAAAATGTTTATATTCAGGATGCAACCGGCGGTATCGTTGTCTACCTGACTGCAAATGCTGCTACCACCCAGGTTGGTGACACTGTTAAGGCATACGGTACTTTGGCTACCTACAACGGTTTAATCGAACTGACCGGTATTGACGAGACCAACACCGCGTTCTACAGCATTCTCTCCAGTGGCAACACTGTTGATGCGCAGGCTGTTACAATGGCTGATCTGGCCGCCGATACTACCAATGAGTACCTGGCTGAAAAGATCTCCCTGAACGGCGTTTATGTATCCCATTATAGCTACAACAGCTCTTATGGCAATGTTACCTACACACTTGTTGATGGCAATGGCAATACCATTCAAATCTATCGTGTGACCGTAGCAAGTGAGGAAGAGTGTGTTGCTGGTGGCTCCATCGTGAATGTGGAAGCAATTGTTTCCAGCTACAATGGTTATCAGCTGGTTACTACCAACGATAAGATCGTTGCTACCGGTACCTGTGCTCACGAAACCACCGAGCTGGTCAATGCAAGCGCTGCTACCTGTACTGTTGCCGGCTACACCGGTGATACCATGTGTACTGTTTGCCAAAACTATACTGTACGCGGTGAAGAGATTGCAGCTTTGGGTCACACCGAAGTTGTGGATGCAGCTAAAGAAGCAAACTACTTCCAGTCCGGTCTGACTGAAGGCAAGCACTGCTCCGTCTGTAACGAAGTACTGGTTGCACAGGAAGTTATTGAACAGTTTGAGCATCCTGTTGATTTTTGGAGCATCAGTTTGGATGGTAATATCAATGTCAACTTCGTTATGAACCTGCTTGACACAGATGTAGTTACTGCTACAGTCGGTGGTTCTGAAGTTGTTGTTCAGAATAATAGCGATACTATTTCTGTTGAAGTTGCAGCAGCTCAGATGACTGATGTAATTCTGCTGTTCGTCAATGGCATGCAGTTGGATGCATCTTACTCCGTCCGTGGCTATGCTGATGTGATCCTGAACGGTGAGTATGATGATTACACCAAGAATCTTGTAAAGGCAATGCTGGTTTACGGCGGCGCTTCTCAGACTGCTTTCGATCACAATACAAGCAACTCTGCAAGCGACGGTATTACCGATGCTCCTGCATATGAAATGGAAGCTGCCAATGAAATTGTGCTCAGTGATACCATCACCGCACTGGACTTCTACGGCGCAAGCCTGTCCTACCGCAACAAGATTGCTGTGCGTTTCTACTTCACTGCTGATGTATCCGGCTACACCGTTGCTGCTGGCGATTACACCGTTACAACCGGCGAAAACAACGGCTTGTACTATGTTGAGGTTGCAGGCATTCTGCCTCAGGATCTGGGCAAGCAAATCACTGTGACTGTTACCGAAACTGACGATAGTGTAATTTCCGTTTCCTATGGCCCGATGAACTACATCGAGCGTATGAACGCAAAGGGCAGCGAGGCTGTACAGGGACTGGTTAAGGCTCTGTTCAATTACTACAAGGCTGCGAATGCTTATATCACAGCTAATGATCCGGAGGCTATGCCTGAGGATGGATTCTAATAAAAGCTTTTGAGCTTTTTCTAAGCATTACTTAATCTAAAAAATCCACCCCTTTTTGGGGTGGATTTTTACATTCACATATCATACCTTGTTAATTCCATAATTTACTTCAAATATATGTGCCGATACAAGAGGCTTCTCCTGGAGGAGAAGCTGTCACCGAAGGTGACTGATGAGGTGTAGGGCAGGCAGTTGCTTTAAACGACAGCTTTTGGTAGAATTTTACTGCGGTAACACCTCATCCGGCCCTGCGGGCCACCTTCTCCTCCAGGAGAAGGCTTTTAAATTGTTTATAAATTGAGTGTTGTCAAAAAGGCATTTATCATATATAATATATAAGATATGAAAAAATATCTTCGGAGGTAGAACCGAATGGAATATAATGTTGCAGATCTTAAAAAATATATGACGGCTGGCAAAACCGTGCATCTGATCGGTATTGGTGGCGTTTCTATGCGCTCTCTTGCGCCTGTTCTTATGGGAATGGGCATTCAGGTTACCGGTTCGGACCGGGATGAATCCAAGGTTACAAAAGCACTGCAGGAGCAAGGCGTTCGTATCATGATCGGTCATCATCCGGAGAATGTGATCGGCGCTGATTGCGTGATCCGTACATCTGCTGTACACGATGATAATCCGGAGATCGTTGCCGCCAGAGCCCATCACATTCCGGTTTACGAACGGGCGCAGGCCTGGGGTGTGATCATGCAAGGCTATAAGGATGCCATCTGTGTATCCGGCACTCACGGAAAAACCACAGTTACATCCATGGTGACCCATATTATGATGGAGGCGGAAAAGGATCCCACGGTTATGATCGGGGGCTTCCTACCGCTCATCCAGTCCTGTCACCGTGTAGGAAATGGAGATACCATCATTTTAGAGGCCTGTGAATATTGTGATTCTTTTTTAAGCTTTTTCCCCAGCTTGTCCGTGATCCTGAATATTGAAGAGGATCATTTGGATTATTTTAAGGACTTGGCCGATATTCAGAAGTCCTTCCGTAAATTCGCAGAGCTTGCAACAGATCGGATATTGGTCAATGGAGATGATCCTCACTGCACCCAGGCTCTGAAAGGCTTAGAGTATACGACTTTTGGCTTTGATCAGAGTAATACGGTGCATCCGGAGAACCTTTGTCCTGATTGGCAGCATTTGGATGTAGTCTGTGACGGCAAATTCTACTGTCATTTGGATCTGAAGGTTATGGGGCGGCACAATGCGCTCAATGCCTTGGCGGCTGCAGCTGTAGGCTGGATGCTGGGCGTTCCCGGTGAAATAACGGCAAGAGGTTTACTTTCCTTTGTGGGCGCTCATCGGCGTATGCAATTCAAGGGTAAGTATAACGGTGCGGATCTTTATGATGATTTTGCGCATCATCCCGATGAATTGCGCGCGCTTATCGAAGTGATCAAAACAATGGACTATAAGCGATTTGTTCTTGTTTTTCAGCCCTATACCTATACCCGTACAGTTTCTTTCTTTGATGATTTTGTTAAAGAATTGGAGAAAGCAGATCATTTGGTTCTTGCGGAGATCTGTGCTGCAAGAGAAACAGATACATTGGGTATTTCTTCCAGGCATTTGCAGGAAAAAATTCCGGGGAGCGTATACCGACAGACACTGCCTGAGGTAACGCAGTACCTTTGTTCCATTGCACAAGAAGGGGATATTATTATATCTTCTGGTTGCGGTGATATTTATAAAGCAATTGATGCGATGCTGGAATAAGAATACGAATAGAAATCGAGGCGTCTTATTATGCGAAAATTGAATGTATGTGTACTGTTTGGCGGCATCAGCCCTGAGCACGAGGTATCTCTGCGTTCTGCTGAATCAGTACTGAAAAATTTAGATCCGGAAAAATACAATATTATTCCTGTTGGCATTACAAAAGAGGGCGATTGGATCCTTTATGGCGGTACAGATTATTCTTTGCTGCCCTCAGGTCAGTGGATGGATCATCCGAATAACCGTAGAGCAACCATTTCGCCGATCCGTGGACAAGGCTTGCTGTGCTTTGAGGGCGATTGCGTGGTTCGGGAATTGATCGATGTTGTTTTTCCTGTACTTCACGGAGAAAATGGCGAAGACGGCGCTATGCAGGGTCTGCTGCAGATGGCTGGTATACCGTATGTTGGCCCACATATAGCTGAGTCTGCAGTGGCAATGGACAAAACACTGACAAAGCTGGTAGCCGACAATGCAGGCGTGCCGCAAGCAGCGTGGTATTTGGTTCGCGGCAGCGACCTGAAGGTCAGAATGGAATCGATCCTGGATCAAATTGAAGATCGCTTTGATTATCCGGTATTTATTAAGCCTGCTGGCACCGGTTCTTCTGTGGGTGTATCCAAGGCCATGGATCGTCAGCAGGCAGAGTGCGCTTTGCTGAAAGCAGCGTCTTTCGATGAGAAGATCCTTGTAGAGGAATTTATTCACGGCAGAGAAGTAGAGGTGGCCGTTATGGGTAATGACAGTCCGGTAGCCTCGGAATGCGGTGAGATCGACTCCGGCGCAGAGTTTTATGATTACGATGCAAAATATGTGACCGATACTTCAGTTTCCTATATTCCCGCCCGTATTGATGCTGAAACAGCAGAGCAGGTTCGGGAGCAGGCAGTAAAGATATACAGCGCTATTGGCTGTAAAGGCTTAAGCCGTGTGGATTTCTTTGTAACATTCGAAGAACAGCGCGTTGTCTTCAATGAAATCAATACACTTCCCGGTTTTACATCAATATCAATGTATCCGAAGCTTTTTGCTGCCAGTGGAATACCTTACGGAGAATTGCTGGATCGGCTTTTGGAACTGGCGATGGAGGCGTTTTGATGAAAACAGATGTGATCTTGTCCCTGCGTGGTCAGCAGACCTATAAAGGGCAGGAGCCGGATGTGATCGAGTTAGTTACGCACGGTACTTTGGAACAACTACCGGATGGCTGGAGGATTTGTTATGAAGAAAGCTCCCTGACGGGCTTAGAGGGCGTAACAACAACTTTTTTGCTTCAAGATGACTGTATAACGCTCACAAGAACCGGAAAACTTCATTCTCAAATGATTTTTCGTGAGGGGATCAGTCACGATTCTCTGTATCAGTTGGATTTTGGAGCGCTGATGATTCGTGTTTGCGCAACAAAGATCTATTATGATTTGTCTTTAAACGGTGGCACAGTTGATTTGAATTACAAGATAGAAATTGAAAACACTGCTGCCGGAACAGTAGATTATCACCTTGAAATAACGCGCAGATCATAATGATATTATCGGCTCATAGTTGTATGATTTTCTTTTTTGTGGAGATAATAATTCCATCTGAACAGAAAGGAGGATCCGGTTATGAACTGCCATGCCAACAAGTGCATTGAGTGTACTGTTTCCCAATGCGCCCATCACTGCAGTGATGCCAACTATTGTTCTTTGGATCGTATTCTTGTAGGTACGCACGAGAGCAATCCGACGGTAGATCAATGCACCGATTGTATGTCCTTCAGAAAAAAATAAAATGCGATTATGGCGGCGGCATCAGCCGCCGCTTAGCATATTGCGGCAAAATCCTAAACAGACCGGAGATTATCGTTTTGTCTTTAAACGAAATGTCCGGTTTAATTATATTTTTTTGAAGATTCGTAGGTTGCTATTCATAAAAATGTCGATAAATGAAAGAATAGCTTGAAAAAAAGAGAAGTGTGTGTTATCTTATACAGGATAATAAAAGCAATGGAGTTACTTATGAAAAAGATTCTGATTGCAATTGAGTCAGAGCTCATTGCACAGACCCTGGCAGAAAGCCTGGAAACATCTTTTCAGGTTCTGTGTTGTTATGACGGTGAAGATGCATTGCGTTTGATATATGACATTCGCCCGGATGTGCTGGTGCTGGATCTGATGCTGCCGAAAATCGATGGCGTTAATGTTCTTCGCGCTGTGACTGCTGCGGGGATCCGCCCGAGCGTTGTCGCAATATCTGATTATATACCCGCTAATTTGATATTATCGCTGGAGAAAATGAATCTTCAAGCGCTGATCAAAACACCCGCCGACAGTAATTTGTTGGTTGCAAAGATTTTGGAAATTGCCGATACAGAATGTGTTGCGAAGGATATTGAACGGGAAATTTTCAATATGTTGGCGATCCTTGGCTTTAAAATCAATGTAGGTGGCTGCAAAATTGTTGAAAGGGCTTTGTATGAATATATAAAAGACCCTCGCCAACAGCTTTCCAGTCAGCTTTATCCGGCGGTTGCTCAGTTCTGCGGCGGAAATGCATCACAGGTAGAAAAAGCGATCAGGGATCGTATAAAAACTGCCTGGGCACATCGCAATGAGCTGATATGGCGGATGTATTTTGCCACAGGCAAGGATGGAAAGGTGAGAAGACCTACTAATGCAGACTTTTTCGCCCGTGTCGCAAGGTGTATCATAAATACGCTGCAATTGGAATATGAATACAGTGATGATCATATAAAGATAGGTTAATTAAAGAGAAAAAGTGGAGTGATAACAATGGAAAAGGAAATGAAAAAGACCAAGGATAAGAAGCCGATCAATAAAAAGAAAATGCTGGTCATATGCCTGTCTGTTCTTTTGGTGTTGCTGCTGATTGTCCTTGGCGTGTTGATCTATTTGGATCAGATGTTTGATCTGATCAACTGGACAAATGGTAAGCTTCCCCAGATGAGCGAACAGGAAATGCTGGAATATCTTAACGGTGAAAAAGAAACGATGGATCCTGATTTCGATGGCGAGATCCTGAATCCGGAGGACATTAATTTGGACACCGTTGATGGTCCCAGCATCTTAAATGAGAATATGATCAATATTCTTTTGATCGGTCAGGATCGCCGCCCTGGAGAAACTCGTGCACGGTCTGACTCTATGATCCTGTGTTCTTACAATAAACAAAAAAATGAACTGACAATGATCTCTTTTATGCGGGATCTGTATGTTAAGATCCCCGGGTATTCCTCCCACAAGATGAACTCTTCCTTTGCTTGGGGCGGTATGAGCCTTTTGAATGATACCATTTTGACAAACTTTGGTATTGAAATTGACGGCGACTTTGCTGTAGACTTTGAAGCATTTGGCGATGTGATCGATACTATCGGCGGTGTGGACGTCAATCTGACCGCAGCGGAAGCAAGATATATCAACAGCTCCAAGTATTCTGCGGGCGTAAATCACCTCGATGGTCAGGATGCGCTTACTTATGCACGCATCAGAAAGATCGGCAATGCTGACTTTGAAAGAACAAGCCGTCAGCAAAATGTGATCAACGCAGTTTTGGAAAAGTGTAAAAAGATGAGCTTAACGGAGCTTGATGCATTGCTTAAGGCTGTCTTGCCGCTGCTGTCTACCAATATGGAGCAGTCTACTATTCTTGCCCTGGCGGCAGAGCTGTTGCCTTCACTATCTACATTGAAGATCAACGAGCGCGTCCGGATCCCTGCTGATGGCACATATAGCCTTTCATGGGTTTCCGATATGTCTGTTCTGATGCCCGATTTGAAAGCCAACCGTGATATTTTGGAAGAACTGCTTGGCGAATAATTGCGCTGATGCTTTAAGCATACTTTGAAAGCTTATTTTGAATAATCTGTCAAATTTCACAAAATGGTTGACAAGAAACCGAGATAATTGTATAATAGTTACAATTACAGGGGAGGCGTCGGCTATGGTATTGACAAAAAGTGAATTGCAGATTATGGATGTATTCTGGGATTCTGACAAACCGCTTTCCCGCAGCGATTTGTTAGACCACTCTGAAGGCAAAACCTGGAAGGATAGCTCTATCCATATTTTGCTGAATGGCCTTTTGGCAAAAGGAGCGATCAAAGAAGAAGGTCTGGTAAAAAGAAGCAAAACCTATGGGCGCACCTTCGTTCCCAGTATGACAAGAGAGGGTTATTTTGCAACAACGGTTTTTTCTCACCCCCATAAGCCTGATTTTGTAGGACTTGTGCGTGCGTTGCTGGAACGCAAGGATGTATCCGCAGAGGAGATCCTGCAAGTGCAGGCCCTCGTTGAAGCTAAAAGAATACAATTGACTGAATGATCAACGCCCGTCAGCAAGTACTTGCTGACGGGATAATTTATATTTGGGGATAATTTACGATTTATGACATTATATTTATTATATGTTGGCTAATTCGACTGATTGACAAAATCTGTATTTATCAATATAATATTATTGATTAAAGCAGACAGATTTAACTGCTGTATAAAGGAGAATGATTATGAGTAAGATTTCTGTGATCGGTGCGGGAAGTGTTGGCGCAACAATTGCCAATGACTTGATGATTCAAGGTGTGGCATCGGAAATTGTGCTGGTCGATATAAATAAGAATAAGGCTATCGGTGAGGCCCTTGACATTTATCAGGGTGCGCCTTTCCATTCCCCGGCAATCGTTCGTGCCGGTGATTATGAGGATGCTGCCGGCTCTGATATTGTGATCGTTACCTGCGGTGTTGCAAGAAAGCCCGGTATGACCCGTTTGGATCTGGCACAGACCAACATCAATATCCTGAAGGATGTTACCGCCAATGTTGTTAAAAATGCACCTGATGCAGTTTATGTGATCGTTTCCAATCCTGTTGACGTGCTGACCTATGTTTTCACAAAGATTTCCGGAATTCCTGAAAACAGAATCATCGGTTCCGGTACGATTTTGGATACCAGCCGTCTGCAGTCTGAGTTGGCAAAGCGTTTCCACATCAGCCCCAAGAATGTGCACGCACACGTTTATGGCGAACACGGCGACAGTTCCTTTGTGCCCTGGTCTCTGGTTCATATTGCCAACAATCATATTGACGCCTATAAGGACAGCTCTCCCGATAAAGACATTATCGACTGGGAACGGGATTACGACGAAGTAGAAAACTTTGTTAAGAAGTCCGGTGCTGTGATCATCGAGAATAAGGGTGCCACATTCTATGCTGTTGCGATGAGTGTCTGCCATATCTGCAAGTGCATCTATGCCGATGCCGGCACCGCGCTGACAGTTTCCACAATGATGCACGGGGAGTACGGCGTGGATGATGTGTGCCTGTCTACACTTTGCCTGGTGGACCGCAACGGTGTCCGCGGTAAAATTATGAATAAAATGACAGACGAAGAAATTCAGAAGCTTCAGATCAGTTCTGATAAGCTGAAATCTGTTATTTCTCAGGTTCAATTCTGAATATAAACGATCGGGTCAGAGCATTAGCTCTGACCCGATTTATATACCACGCTTCCCGTTGAAAATGTAGATAACCGGGCGTTTCTGAAGGCATTATTTGAAGCGATGTATCCGGGGCTTCCCGAGACCAAGAGAGTAAAACGGAAAGATTGACAAGATAAAGCTGAGCAAAGAACAATACAGATCACATATGGTCATATTTTCTCAAAATATTTTTAGAGCAAATCAGAAAATTTATGCGCATACAATTTTAACAAAAAATTGTTCTATAACCTTGAAAATGAGGATGCAAATTTTGTAAAAAAAGCAAATTGTCCTCAATAATTAATTGTGATATAATAATGGATGGTTTCTAAATACTATCATTTAGGGGGATTTTTATGAATCAGTTTTTGAAACGGTCATTTGCTGTTATTATGGTGGCAGTAATGATCCTGTGCGCACTTCCCGCGGTGACGATCACATCGTCCGCAGCCAGCTATACCTATAACTGGGGCAGCCGTGGCACAGTAGCGGATGAAACGGACTTTGCCCGCTCCACTGCTGAGGAATGGTATGCTGACAATGGTGCCTCTTATGGCGAGCTGTCCGCTCTCAGTGGCTCGGCATCTACCAGCTCTGTTCCTTCCAGCGCATTATTTACGAGCTTAAGAAGCCTGATGCGTGGTGCGGTTACCAATACCACCAGCTATGATGGCACCCGCGACTTGTTTAAGTATACCGATTGCGAAAATAACGGCGATGTAATTTCTAGCTTCTATTCCGGTAAAGAAATTGGACCGGATTGGGACAGCGGTGCAACCTGGAACCGCGAACATGTTTGGCCTAACAGTAAGGGCAATGCCAACGGTAGTGGTGAAAATGATATTTTTATGCTCCGTCCGACTTCAGTATCTGAAAATTCCAGCCGGGGCAATACCGCTTACGGCGAAAGCGGCAGCTACTATCATCCCAACAGCGAGTCTGACGGACAGTATGACCTGCGTGGTGATGTTGCCAGAATTATACTGTTTGTGTATGTGCGCTGGCAGGATACTTCAAGCTCATCTGCGGTTCTGTTTGGCTCATCCGGTGTTATGGAGAGCAAGGAAGTATTGTTGAAATGGATGGAAGAAGACCCTGTTGACACCTGGGAATTGGGTCGTAACGATTCCTGCCAGTCCATTACCGGTACCCGTAATGTGTTTGTTGACTATCCGGAATTGGCTTTTACGCTGTTCAATGAAGATGTTCCTACCGGCTACACATCTCCCTCCGGCGGTGCATCCTCTGCATATACCGTTACAGCTACATCCAATAACACAAGCTATGGTACAGTTTCTGTTAGCGGCAGTACTATTACTGCAACGCCTAAGACCGGCTATTATGCTTCTGGATATACGGTTACCAGCGGTACAGCTACAGTGACACAAGACGGTAATACCTTTAAAGTTTCCGCATCTTCTGATTGCACCATCCGCATCAACTTTGCTGCCAAAACAACACATACAGTTACATATATGGCAGCTGGATCTACTTATTCCAGTTCCACAGCTTACAGCGAAGATGTTATTACGATTGATTCTTATACCGGCACAGTACCTGAAGGCTTTACTTTTAAGGGATGGGTCACCGGTACAGTTGAAGATACTACCGAAAAGCCTGCAACCGTCTATTCTGCAGGTGATAGCTATACTGTTACAGCAAACGCCACTTTCTATGCGCTGTTTACATACACAGAAGGCGGCAGCGGCGCTACAGAGTATGTTCTGACAGATATTGTGGATATTTCATCTGCTGATAGTGTGGTCGTTACGATGACCTACACTGACGGTACTGTGTATGCTTTGTATAATGCCAACGGTACAAGCAAGGCACCGACAGCTACAATTGTTACCGTTGCGGACAACAAGCTGAGCGAAGAGCCTGATGCCACACTTTTGTGGAATATTGGTGGCGATGCAAGCGGATATATTTTCTATCCGGAAGGCACAACTGACACCTGGTTGTACTGCATCAGCGACAACAACGGTGTCCGTGTGGGTACCAATAGTGCGAATACCTTTACCATTGATGCCAGTTCTGGTTATTTGAAACATACCGGCACCAACCGCTATGTGGGTGTTTATAGAACTAATCCCGACTGGCGTTGCTATACTAATACAACCGGCAATACTGCCAATCAGACTCTGGGATTCTATGTCAAGGGCGAAGGTGGCGTTACCTATTACACCACTAATCCTGTGAAGTGTGAGCACAGCAATACTTCCAATATTGATGCTGTTGCTGCCACTTGTACAGAAACAGGCTACACTGCCGGTGTCTACTGTAATGACTGTGCTACCTATGTTTCCGGTCACGAGGTTGTAGACGCTTTGGAACACAGCTATAATGCAGGTGTTGTAACCAACGATCCTACCTGCACAGTTGCCGGTGTGAAGACCTTTACCTGTTCCCGTTGCGGGGATACTTACACTGAAGCTGTTGCCGCTACCGGTCACAGCTATAGCGGCGTTGTAACTGCTCCCACAGTTACCGAGCAGGGCTATACCACCTATACCTGTTCTGTCTGCGGCGACAGCTATGTTTCTGATTATGTAGAAGCACTGGGCGAGACTTATATTGTTAGCTTCAGTGTGCCTGCCGGTGTCGAGGTGGTGGCGCAGATGGAATGCGGTAAGAATGGCATCGCATTGCCTTCTGCTGGTGTGCCCACAGGTGATTATGAATACACCTTTGTTGGTTGGTTAGAGGAAGAATTGGAAGATACTACAGATAAACCCACTGTTTATAAAGCCGATGAAACCTACACAGCAACTGCAGCAACCACACTTTATGCAGTTTATTCCTATGCAGTAGAGGATGGGAACGGAACTTCCAATGAATACGCACTTTATAGCGGTACACTGACAGAAGGCGATTATGTTATTGTATATAACACCAGCGCTATGGTGGCTGCAGATACAGACAGCAGCGGTCGAATGGACTATACCACTGTTACTGTTAGCAATGACAGTATTCAAAATCCTGATGCAACCATCGTTTGGCATATTGCACCTGAGGGAGAATACTGGACGATTTACAATGCGGAGAATGCCGTTTACGCAGCTGGAACAGGCGCTAAGAACAAGTCAACGGTCATTTCAAGCGTGACCGACTATGGCAAATGGACTGCAACCGGTGACGGTTCCTACGAGTTTGAGAATTTGGGCAATACTAACAAGGGCGTTAATGCCTTGCTTAGATGCAACGGAACCTATGGTTTTGCCTGTTACTCCACTCTCACCGGCGGAGCGTTGTCCTTGTATAAGGCAACAGCTGGTGCCAGCATCTACTACACCACTTTGAATGCTGCTGAATGTGGCCATACCAATACCAACACCGAAACAGTTGATGCAACCTGTACGGAAGCTGGTTCTGTGACGGTTACATGTGCCGATTGTGGTGAAGTGATCAGCACAGAAGAGATCGCAGCTTTGGGTCACTGCTACGGTGACTGGATTACCGTTACACCTCCTACATATCAGGCTAACGGCAGCAAGACAAAAACCTGCTCTGCCTGTGGTGATGTGGTGACCGAAGATATCGCTAAGCTTGCAAATCCTGTAACTCAGTACAATGTGAGCCTGAAGGAAAATATCGGCGTAAACTTTGTAATGAATTTGGCAGAAACTGATGTGGTTACAGTAAACGGCGTGGAAGTAACAGCTGTTGACGGTGTGGTTTCCATCGACCTGGCTGCCGCGCAGATGTGCGACGAGATCACCATTACTGTGAACGGTCTGCCTTTGGAGAAAACCTATTCCGTTAAGGGATATGCTGATGCTATTCTTGCTGACAGCAGCCAGAGTGAATACCATAACTTGGTAAAGGCAATGCTGGTCTACGGCGCAGCTTCTCAGAATTACTTTGGTTATAACACAGACAATTTGGCAAGCGCTGATGTATCTACAGCGGTTGTTCCCGAAACTACCACCGACATTGCTCTGAGCGACAATATTGACGGTTTGGACTTCTACGGCGCAAGCCTGTCTTACCGCAATAAGATCGCTGTGCGGTTCTACTTCACTGCTGATCTTTCCAACTACACTGTTGCTGTTGACGGTTATACCTATACAACCGGTCAAAACTATGTTGAGATCGCAGGCATTCTGCCCCAGGAGCTGGGCAATCAGATCACAGTTACTGTGACCGATGCTGCTGGTAATGTCATTTCTGTTTCCTACGGCCCGATGAACTACATTGTCCGTATGAATGTGAAGGGTAGTGACACAGCGAAGGCATTGGTACAGGCGCTGTACGGTTACTACCTGGCTGCCGAGGCCTATACTGCTGCCGTCTAAATTACGGCAATCCTCTTTTTTGAGTTATTTAGCCACAGATTTATTAAAATTCCCCGCAAAGGCAGGAAAAATCTCTGCTTTTGCGGGGAATCACTTTGCTATATTATTTTAAAAGATAAATCCGACGGTTGTTTGCAACGCCGGCAGACTCCGGTAAACGGTTGGAAAAAAGCCCGTAAAGATCATCACAGCGGCATTCCAATGCCTGATAGGAGCAATCTGTTTTTTCTCCAATGTTAATAAAGCTTCCCGTCTCCCGGGCTTTTGTCAGGATTGAACGACCTTTATCATTCAAAGCCAAGACACGAACATAAGGAGCAGGTGTTTGGAGGTCATTTTGAGTAATACCCAAAAAGGCACACATTACCATTCTGTCAAGCCGTGTGCGGGTGTATCGCTTGGATTTGGTTGCCTGGATAATATCTTCCAAAGTGGACATTGACCGGCAATTTTTCATTAATTTCCGCCAAAGCCCCTCACTGCCATAGGGCAGCATTTCAAATTCATCATCAGTCATTGTTCGCAATCGTGCCAAAATTGCTCTTTCGCCGGCTTGAATTGTATGAATAGTTGCATCAGTGAAGCAATGGAGCGCATACTCAGGAATATAGTCTGACCACTGTTGTCCGTTTTCAATCATTAGACGCAGGGAAGTGGCTGAGGGATTATTGCTGTCGATCTCGGTAGAATGATAATCTCCGTCCCGGTAGATGGGTGAGGGTTTGATTTTTGCATTTTGAGCAAGTATGGCTTTGCAGTATTCGACTGCTAAAATGTTATTTGGTTTACTGATTAAGTCCCGATTAATTCCAAGCTTAGTCAGCGCTTTTTCCCGGGCGGCAGGGAAGGAGCAGCCGGCAGATAATTCCTGCTTTAGTAAATCTGAAAATATTGGAGACAGCAGTTTTTCTGCTGCTTCCATCAATTTTTCAGTTTCCGTGTTTTCTGCGCCAAAAGATAACGCATCACAAAAACCGCTGAGTATGCGCACGCCCTCAGCTGCAAATCCTTCAGCAGATGAAAGCGCAGCTGTAACAGGAAGCTCCAGTATAAGATCTGCACCACAGTGAACCGCGGCTTTTGCCCGGCAAGATTTATCAAAAATGGCTGGCATACCGCGCTGCACATAGTTTCCACTCATCAGACAAACAATGCCTTCATCCTGAGAATTTTGCCGAATTGCAGCAATTTGCTTGGCGTGACCAAGATGCAGGGGATTATATTCACAAATAATTCCGGTGATTTTCAAAAATATCCCACCTTTTTATGAAAAAAATTACTTTCAGGGCTTGAGAAAATATGGAAATTGGTATACAATAATACCAGCTATGGCTATATTACCATAAAACAGTAAAAATTTAAACATTATTTTTAGGAGGAAGCAACCAATGAATGTTCTGGTTATCAATGCCGGCAGCTCCAGCCTGAAGTATCAGCTGATGAATCCCGAATCCGGCGAAGTCACCGCTAAGGGATTGTGCGAGCGTATTTATATCGATGGTCGTCTGACCCATAAGGTCGGCGATAAGAAGGTGGTTAAGGAAATTCCTATGCCCACCCATTCCGAAGCCATTTCCGCTGTCCTGGAGATCCTGCAGGATCCTGAGCACGGCGTTATTAAGAGTGTTGACGAGATCGATGCTGTGGGTCACCGCGTGCTCCACGGCGGTATGAAGTTCTCTGATTCCTGCATTATTGACGATGCTTGTATCAAGGCTATCGAAGACTGCATTCCTTTGGGCCCCCTGCATAACCCCGCCAACCTGATGGGTATCCGTGCCTGCCAGGCTGTTATGCCCGGTAAACCCCAAGTTGCTGTTTTTGATACCGCATTTCATATGACTATGCCCCCCAAGGCATACCGTTATGCCATCCCTGCTGAGTACTATGAAAACGATGATATCCGTCGTTACGGCTTCCACGGCACTTCTCACAAGTATATTGCCCGCCGTGTAGCTGCTTTGCTGGGTAAGAAGGAATTTAAGCTTGTGAACTGCCACCTGGGCAACGGTTCTTCTCTGTCTGCTGTGAAGGACGGCAAGTGTATGGATACCTCTATGGGTCTGTCTCCCTTGGCAGGCGTGCCTATGGGTACCCGCAGTGGTGATATTGACGCCTGTGTTGTACAGTTTATCTGCAATAAGTACGGTATGAGCGTTGATGAATGCCTGAATATGCTGAATAAGAAGTCCGGTATGCTGGCTGTTTCCGGTGTATCTTCTGACTTCCGTGATCTGGAAGACGGCGCTGCAAGCGGCAATGAAAACTGCCAGCTGGCTTTGGACAAGTTCTGCTATGAGGTTGCCAAGTATGTTGGTGCCTATGCCGCTGCACTCAACGGTATTGATGTGCTGACCTTCACCGCCGGTGTTGGTGAAAACGGTCCGGAGACCCGTCAGGCCATCTGCGACTACCTGGCATTTATGGGTGTGAAGCTGGATCCTGAGAAGAACAAGGTTCGCGGTAAGGAAACCTTGATCTCTACGCCCGATTCTGCTGTGCAGGTCTGGGTGGTTCCCACCAATGAGGAACTGATGATCGCTCAGGATACTGCTGAGCTGGTCAATGCTGCCAACTAAAAAAATGAACAGGAGCCGCCGCGTGATGCGGCGGCTCTTTTACAAAGGAGAACACTATGGAATCTGCAGCTCAGCGATTTTTGCGTTATGTTACTGTAAATACCCAGTCTGATGAATTATCTGAGTCCTGCCCGTCTACCCGACAGCAGCATAAATTTGGTGAAATGCTGGTTGAGGAAATGAAGTCAATGGGCATTACGGATGCTTGTATTGATGCCAACGGTTATGTTTACGGTACAGTACCCGGGGATCCCCGATTGCCTGTTATTGGTCTGATCGCCCATATGGATACATCTCCGGATTGCTCCGGTGCAAATGTTCATCCTCAAGTTATTCATTATCAAGGTGGCGACATCGTTCTTAATGAGCAGGAAAACATCCGGATGTCGGAAAAGGAGTTTGAGTCTCTTTCAAAGGATGTTGGAAAACACCTGATCGTGACAGATGGCAGCACCTTGCTTGGTGCTGACGATAAAGCTGGTGTTGCGGAGATATTAGCCTGTGCGGAGTATTTGCTGACTTCAAAGATCGATCACGCCACCTTGAAGATCGGCTTTACACCTGACGAAGAAATCGGCAGGGGAGCGGACCTTTTTGATGTAAAAGGATTCGGCGCGGATTATGCATATACCGTTGATGGCGGCGCGTTGGGTGAAATCGAGTATGAAAACTTTAATGCAGCCGGCGCAAAGGTTACAGTCAAAGGCATAAGTATTCACCCCGGTTCTGCCAAGGATAAAATGATCAATTCTCAAATGGTAGCTATGGAGCTTCACAATATGCTCCCTGAATGGGAACGCCCGGAGCACACCCAAGGATACGAGGGATTTTTCCACTTGACTGATATGAAGGGAAATGTGGAGCAGACGGTCCTTCGTTATATCATCCGGGATCACGATCTGGAGAAATTCACACAAAAGAAACAGAAGATGGAAGATATCTGCCAGTTGCTCAACAATAAATACGGGGACGGAACGGTTACGGTGGATATTAAAGACAGTTATTTCAATATGCGTCAAAAAATTGAGCCGTGTATGTATATTGTTGAACGCGCAAAAAATGCAATGCACAAATTGGGCATTCAGCCTGTGTCCGTTCCTATTCGTGGCGGTACAGACGGCGCAAGACTGTCTTATATGGGTCTGCCTTGTCCAAACCTGTGTACTGGCGGCAAAAACTTTCACGGTCGGTATGAGTATGTGGCTATGGAAGATATGGAATTGATCACAAAGCTTCTTGTTCAGATTTTAACAACGGTATAAATAGGGGAATGAGGTAGAATTTTATGAAAAAAGCTTTGAATTTTTTAGGGATATTCTTGTCTGTCATTTTAAGTGTTGTGTTATTCGTAACACTGATCGCATCACCTCTGGTAAATATGGTGAGTACGGCCTTTCGTCCTGATACCGTAAAAAAGATCATCGAGCAGATAGATTTTGTAGAGCTTGTTTTAAGTAACGAAGAATTGCGGGCAGAACTGGCAAACCACGGTATTGACGCGGAATTTCTGGACGAAATCAAGGAATCCAAGATCGTGGAGGAGGGTGTTAGCGCATTTATAGAAAGTCTGTTCGAGGGTAAGGAATTCACGAAAGAAACGGTTCAGAATATTATTGAACGAGGTCACGAAGAAGCTGTTTACTATATTAAGGGCCTGTCTAAGCGACTTGGACACGAGCTTCACGAATTGCCTGACGAAGAAGTAAAGCAGATCATATTGGATTCTGTTGATGAAAGCTGGGATAGGCTGACTGAGTCATTACCCACACCGGAGGATCTGGGTATTACACAGGAAGAGTATGATGCAATGAGCCTTTTGGGCAATATTTTAAGCGGAGAAGAACTTTCTGCCGGTCAGATCATCAAGATTTTCTACGACGGTGCGGTCATAAACTTATTGTTGTTCGTTGCGGCGGTTTTGTCTGTGCTGATTTTGCTGCTGCGTTTTCCGAAGTGCAAAGGTTTCCTGTGGCTATTTGTGGTTTATTTGATTGCTGCACTTCTGACTTTTGGCGAGGGTGCTGTTATAAATGCTATCGATGTTTCAGTTTTCCCGGAATTGGAGCAGCTGCAGGATGAGCTTCTTGCACCGATCCTTTCTGTAATGTCTGGCATTATTAAAGCAGGCGCCTGGACACTGCTTGGATCGGCGGTTCTTTGGTTGGCAGTCTACATTGCTGTTAAAATTCTGAAGAAAGTACATAAAAGAACAAAAGCTTTGCCTTTAGTGACAGAAGAAGACGATGCTGCTTTTGAAGAAGAGCAACAGGCAACAGAAGACGATGGCGCTATCGAAGCCCCGGATGCTGCAGAAGAACAGGAATCAATTGATGATATCATAGCAGCAACGGAAGAACTGCTTTCTCAGACTGAAATAGCAGATGAAGACGACGAAACGGTGAATGCCGAAATGTAATAATAAACTGGGGGTGTCTCGTGAGACACCCCCAATTGTAGTTATTTATGTTCTACTTTTTTCTTTGTACCATCTGGATAGACGATATAGGTGTTTTCCAGCTGTCCAACCAAATTTGCTTTCACAGAATCGATATAGATGCGGCGCAATTTATCCCGCTCTGCAAGTTCTTCGCCAGTCAGCGTTCCGGTTTTTGCCTTGGCTGCCAATTCGTTGATCCGTGCGATCACTTCATTCATATTCATAAAAAAATACCTCACTCATAGCGGTGGATCACCACCGAAATTCTGCCTTTCTTTGTAGTATGCCCGATCTGGGAAAGTTTAATTTTTCCGAATCCCCGTAAGGATATTTTTGCACCCTCTGATATGCTTCTGTCCGGCTTTTCACAAGTAAGACCGTCCACTGCGGCTTTGCCTGCGCAGATATATTCTGAAGCCATACTGCGGCTGATGCGAAAACCGGCAGACAGTATGCTGTCCAATCGGACGGATGCTACGGTATCCTTGATTTCTGTAAATTTTTGTTCCGGCAATGATGCCATATTTAAAGGGATTTGCTGTAATTTCAGATTGACACGACCTGCGCTGTCAAAATTTTGTAAAATATAGGGAGCAATTTCTGTTGTGACAAAGAAATCACAGGATTGTTTTCCAACAAGGATGTCGCCAACTGCTTCCCGCACGATACCCGAGCCCATCAGTGCTCCTAAAAAATCCCGGTGGGTAGGTGCGTCGTCCTTATAAAATGTTGCCCGAAGGCACACTACAGGAGACTCTTCATCCATCAGATATGCTTCATCAAAGTATTCGGGAATATAGATCAACATTTTTCTTTCCGCGTCTGTGTATCCGCCAAACAGGTAAAGACCCTCGGTTTTGCCGAAAAGAAACTGGGCAAGCTGCGCCTCACGGACAGACAGGAAACCGGTATGCGCAGGAATGTTTTTGCGTATGCCGGTTTGTATCTTATCCCAAAGCTTTGCCAGCAAAATACGATCCTCCGGGGTTTGGGCAATAATATCAATATTTTTACGGTCCATATATCTCCATTTTTTCGATAATCATTATTACATCATTATTATAACATAGGTTTTTCGCTTTGCAAGGAAGTTTTTCTTGTTTCTGCAGAGGAATTAGGATATAATGAAGAAAATATGTATCGAGGTGATCAAGTGGTCATTGGAATTATTGGCGCCGGTGCATCCGGAATGACGGCAGCGCTTGCCGCCGCACAGAATCCGGATGTGCAGGTGTTGCTTCTGGAGCGTCAGGCTCGTGTAGGCAGAAAATTGCTTGCTACAGGCAACGGACGGTGCAACATTACAAATCTGAAAGCAAAGGGCAGTTCTTACCATGGGGATACTCCGGATTTTGCTCGTTTTGCCCTTGATAGCTTTGATCCTGAACGCACACTGCAGTGGTTTCGTGAATTAGGTTTGTATACAGTATGTGAATCTTCGGGGCGGGTATATCCCTATTCTGATCAGGCAAATTCGGTAGTAGATATCTTACGGTTGAATCTGAATAAACCGAATATTCATTTACGGACTGGCTTTGATGTACAGAAGGTAAAAATGGAAAACCACGGCTTTATAATTTCTGACGGCAGTGAAATTCTGCATTGTGACCGGCTGATCGTGGCCTGTGGCGGTCTTGCCGGGTCTAAATTGGGCGGAACGATGTCCGGTTATAAGCTGCTGGCAAAATTTGGACATCGCAGTACAAAGCTTCGTCCGGCGTTGGTGCAGCTGAAAAGCAACTGGGGTGCGCTGCCTGCCCTTAAAGGTATCCGTGCCGAATGCCAGGCACAAATCCTGCACGATGGGCAATTGTTTGCCCAAAGCAGGGGAGAACTGCAGTTTACGGAATACGGCCTGTCCGGACCAGTGATTTTTGAACTGTCCCGGGATGTATGCGCACAAAAGGGCGACTGGATATGTAAGCTGGACTTTTTGCCGGATTGGACAGAAGAAACGCTTCGGCAGGAGTTGCTCGGCAGGCAGCAAACAGATTTGCCGGTTCAGGAACTGATGACCGGTATTCTCCATAACCGTCTTGGTCGGGTTCTTGCGCAATCAGTAGGCATCAGTGGAAATGGTTCGTGTAAGGGATTGAGTAATGTAGATATTGAATCCGTATCCAAAGCGGTCAAAGGCTTTGAAGTGACATTGACAGAGCCTATGGGAATGGATCACGCCCAGGTTACAGCCGGTGGTGTACTGACAGAGCAATTTAACCCGGAAACAATGGAAAGCCGTTTGATTCCCGGTTTATATGCCTGCGGTGAGGTGCTGGATATTGACGGCGATTGCGGCGGCTATAATTTGCAATGGGCGTGGAGCTCCGGTTACTTGGCAGGCTCAAGTGCCGGAAAGGAATTAGTATGATCAGAATTCGGGAAATCGCGCTGCCGCCGGAGCATAATGTGGCTCAGCTTTCCTACGAGGCTGCCCGGCTGCTGAAAATATCCAATTCCAAGGTTCGCCGGGTGCGGATCGTCCGCCGTTCGGTAGATGCCCGAAAAAAACCGGATGTAAAGATCGTTTATACAGTGGATGTGGCTGTTGATGGCAGCGAAAACAAGATTTTGAAGCAATCCGGCTGTAAACGGGCGCAGATCGCGCCTGTACAGTATTATAAGCCGCCAAAATCAGCCCCAGTTACAGAAAAACCGCCTGTGGTGGTGGGCTTTGGTCCTGCCGGTATGTTTGCGGCTTTGATCTTGGCGCAAGCGGGACTCAGACCGATCGTTTTAGAACGGGGCGATGACGCGCAAACACGCCATGAGAAGGTAAAAGCATTTTGGGAGAATGGTGCCCTTGACCCCAAAAGTAATGTGCAATTTGGAGAGGGTGGCGCAGGAACTTTTTCTGATGGAAAGCTGAATACCGGAGTAAACAATCCCCGGATCGGTTGGGTTTTGGAGCAGCTTGTTGCCGCAGGCGCTGGCGAGGATATTCTGTTTGATGCCAAGCCGCATATCGGTACCGATGTGCTTTTGAATGTGGTACAAAATATCCGTAATCGCATTATTTCGTTAGGCGGACAGGTTCGGTTTAACGCACAGGTTACGGATGTTTACAGCCAAAACGGTGCGATCACTGGACTGCAGATCAATGAAAATGAGATCATTTCCTGTGATAAAGTGATTTTGGCCATCGGTCATAGTGCCCGGGATACCTTCTGTATGCTGCACAGCCGTGAACTTCCTATGGAACAAAAGCCCTTTTCTATGGGTGTGCGGATCGAGCATCCCCAGAAAGTTGTAGATATGGCGCAGTACGGAAAAAATGATCCTGTTTTACCACCGGCGGACTATAAGCTTGTGGCGCATCTCGAGAACGAAACAGTATATACCTTCTGTATGTGTCCAGGCGGCTATGTGGTTGCTGCTGCATCGGAAGAAGGCGGCGTAGTCACCAACGGAATGAGCTATGCGGACCGGGCAGGGGAGAACGCCAACGCCGCGCTGCTGGTCACATTAAATCCCAGGGATTTTCCAGGCGATGATCCCCTTGCTGGTATGTATTGGCAAAGAGAAATTGAGCAAAAAGCTTATGGGCTTTCCGGCTCCTATCGGGCGCCTGCGCAGCTTGTGGGGGACTTTTTAAATGGGAAGCCCAGTACCGGGGTAGGTGCGGTAAAACCCACCTACAGACCGGGTGTGGCGTGGTGTGACTTGCATCAGGTATTACCGGAGAAACTGACTTCGGCGCTTAAAACAGCTATTGTGCAGTTAGATCGCAATTTAAAAGGTTTTTCTGATCCCCATGCAGTGCTGACAGCACCGGAAACCAGAAGCTCCAGCCCTGTTCGCATTGTGCGGGACGAGCATAAGTGTTCTACAGCCCTTGCAGGTCTTTATCCCGCCGGTGAAGGCGCAGGCTACGCCGGTGGCATTATGTCCGCTGCCATTGACGGCATTATATGCGCTGAAGCCTTGATTGAAAGCTTAAATATATAATCTGACGAAAGTGAGGAAGTGTATTATGAAAAAACTGTGTAAACATTTATTGATGTTAGCTGTAATTTTGTGCTGCATTGCCGGTCTTGCAGTCAATACTCAGGCGGCTGAAACTGTAGCCAGCGGCGCTTGTGGTGAAAATGTTACTTGGACACTTGACAGCGACGGCGTGCTTATTATCTCCGGTACCGGTGATATGACAGATTATACCGATAAACAGTATGCACCTTGGTATGATTACAGACTATCTGTAAATTCCATAAATATTGATGAAGGTGTCACCAATATTGGAGAATACACATTTCAGTACTGTGATAATGTGACGGCTGTATCTATTTCTAATACCGTTTCCAGCATTGGAACTTTTGCTTTTTACAACTGCGACAAGCTTGCCTCTGTTGATATTCCAGACAGCGTTCGTTCAATTGGCTATTATGCGTTTGGAAGATGTAGCGGACTTACACAGGTTCATATAGGTAATGGACTAATCAGTATAGGTACTTATGCGTTTAGTTGGTGCAGCAGTCTTGCGTATTTAGATTTAGGAAATAGCATTACTACAGTTGGAAATTCTGCTTTCGCTGAATGTGTTGCCCTGACTAATGTTGTTATTCCTCAAAGCGTTCGAACAATTGGTGAAACTGCTTTCGGGAATTGTTCTGAGCTTATCAATCTAACAATTGAAAATGGTGTTTTGAATATTGGCAAATCTGCATTTCAACACTGCAGGAAGTTGACAACGGTTAATATTCCGGACAGCGTTTTAGAAGTTGGCGCATATGCATTTTATGATTGTAAAGCCCTTAAAGAGTTAAGCTTAGGAAATTCTTTAAAACAGATCGGCGCATATGCATTTTATAATTGCAAAAAAATTGAGTCGATCACATTTCCAGATAGTGTTCAAGTGATTAACGGCGCTGCTTTTGCTGATTGCAGTAGCCTATACACGATCCTTTTTATGGGAAATGCGCCCACTATTAAATCCGAGGCTTTCCGCGATACTGTAATAACCGCCTATTATCCAGCCAATGATAATACATGGACTGAAGAAATACGAAACAATTACGGTGGTATTATTAGCTGGTCTGCCTATGTGCGCTTGCAAATTACTGTTGAACCTGTTGATCGAACAGTTAAAGACGGTGCAATTGCTAAGTTTACTGTTGAAGCCACCGGCAATGAGCTTACATATCAGTGGCAGTATCGCACATCTTCTTCCGGCAGCTGGAAGAATGTATCTGCTGCCAGCGGCAAGACTGCAAGCTATTCTCTGACTGCTCAAACCCGCCACAGCGGCTATCAGTATCGCTGTGTGGTGACTGACGGAGAAGGTAACAAGGTTTACTCCAATGCAGTTAACCTTTATGTTTTGGGTATTAAGACCCAACCGGTGAGCAAGACCGTAGTGGATGGCGGAAC
>CAZLLC010000009.1:0-20501 GCA_964560245.1 uncultured Oscillospiraceae bacterium
CCTTCACAGGCTCACCGTTGGAGTAGAACAGGTTCTCCTCGAACAGCTTCTTGGCGGATTCTGCCATTGCCCAAACCAGGGGTTCCAGGGATTCACGAAGCATCATGGGGCCACGGCGGCCGTCCACGATGGGGCGAATACCGATAACCGGATAATCGCCGACATATCTGTTTGCTTTCATAGGGGGTCTTCCTTTCTGAAAAAAGTATTGATATATTTATAACTGCACCTGCAGTTGGGGAACGGATCTAATCCTCCGCAGACGGGAAGGTGCCTTTGCCGATCAGCTCCGGACAAAGAGTGGCGTTGATGTGGATATCAAAAAGATCGTAACAGTATAGATTCCAGGCCAGCAGGGCAAAGGGTGTCAGCAAAATGGCAAACACACTGCCTAAAATATGACAGTAAAAATTGGATATCAAGCTGGGCGCCCACAGAAGCAGGCAGCAGCCCAGTACCAAAAGGGTCTTAGGCAGGCAGCGGCTGTAGATGAAAAAGGCATTTTTGAAGCTTTCCGTCAGTTTGTTGCTGTAGACCGGGATCATTGAAAGGGTCAGCGCCGCAATGGGCAGAATCAGCAACAGGGAGATGGTCACAGGCAGTAAAGACAGCATTGTCATCAAAGAAGAATTGTAAGACGATGCGGTATAGTAAACCGTCAGACACAGGGTATAGAGGATACCTGAAAGGACAAGAAGCCCGGCGGTCTGCTTATAATTATCCCGGATGCCTTTCGGCAGGTCCGTGGGCATATGGACATTTTCGCCCCAGGCAAATTGCCGCAGCACCCGGCAAACACCGGAAAGACCTGTCGCAAACAGCAGCATAAATAAAATATGCACCCCGTTACGCAGAATGTCCAAATAGACGAGCATTTGTCCGGCACCGAGCTTTTGGGCATCTTCTGCCCCTTCCAAGGTCTGAGAAAGATTGGAAATATAAATATCCTTAGCGGCAACTGAGAGCAGCACAGGTGTATAAAACAGCAGAAGGATCAGTCCCAACAGCAGCAGCTTCTGCCATTGAAGCTTTACCACATCGAAAAATACTGCCCGGCGGTTGGCAGGGAGCATATTGGGGATATAGTCTGCCTTTGCGGTTTTTTGCCTTGATTTCATTGCGTCATCTCCAAAAGATAGTGCAGCGTTTGTATAGCGCAGTCGTTGCCGGATGCTCCGTTTTCATTCAGAGTGTCGAAATTAACAGAGTCGGGGCTGCAGAATACATAGCATTTTTCACCGCCTGAATAATAAGCGGAGAAATTATTTTCTGTTTCGCCGTCATATAGAACAAAACCGAAGACCAGTGCGATGCCGTTCTCCACCTGCTCGGTATAGACAGGGGCGTCGGGGAAACGGGAGATCATCCCGTCGGTCAGTCGGGCAAAGATGCTTTGCCCCACATTTTCCACCAAATGGCTCTGCTCAATAATGATCAGGTCGTTGGTGACACTGTATGCGGAAAGACGGTTTTTATATGAAGCTTCGTCAAAAGTGACGGTGGTAACAGCCACTTCCCGGATGCTCTGCGGCAAAACAGCGGCAAGCTGCGAGCGCAAGCCCTCCGCATCCAAATTCTCACCAACGAACAGAATGTTGATCTGTTCTGTCTGCTTCGGTGCCGCCAGGGCGCTGAACAGACTGTTCCAGAGGATCACGGAAAGGATGACCACGGCGGCGTATTTCCACCAGTGAATTTGCAGATGGCGTTTCATTGCTCAGCCTCCACGATGGTATTGGCGGTAACGGAGAAACGGTAGGCTTCTGATTCCTGCAGACGGATCGTGCCCACAGGCAGAAACAGTCTGCGCCCGGCTGCCGTTACCTCATAGCAGTCCATATCCATATACCGCACGGGGGCAGGGGAGATGCTTGTTACAGCGCCTTCCAGCTCCTGCTTTTCGTGGGTATACAGCGCGTAAAGCCTGCGGCTCGGCTGGATGCGCGCGCAGATCTGGTATACAAGGAAAAATCCGCACAGAATATCGCACCCGACATTGATCCAAAGAAGAAGATGGTGATTGTTTTCTGTCCGCATAACGGTGAGAAAAATGTGAGCCACCAGGGTCAAAGCGGCCGCAACGATACAGACGCGGACAGCCCGGTCGAGGGCTTTTTTATAGCTGTAGGGTGGCTGCCCCAAGACGGTCTGCTTCATAGAAGATACCCTTTCTCCGTCAGCTCCCCGGGTGTTCCGATCGCCCTGACCTTGCCACTGTCTAAAATCAGGATCCGGTCTGCCAGTGCGAAAGCATCCGTCAGATCGTGGGTCACAAAGACCATCGTGCATTTGTAAAGCTGGTGTATTTTTTTGACCAGCAGCCGCAGCTCGGTGCGCAGGGCAGGGTCTATATTGGAAAACGGCTCGTCAAAGAGCACAATCACCGGATTTTTGATCAGCGCCCGGGCAATGGCCACACGCTGATGCTGACCGCCTGAAAGCTGCTTAGGCTTTCGGGTCAGAAACCACTGGATATCCAAAAGCGCTGATAATTCCTTCACCCGCCGGTCAACTTCCTCCTGCGGGGTGTGGATCATCCGCAAAGGAAATGCGATGTTTTCATATACCGTCATATGAGGATACAGATCCACTTCCTGCCGGACATAGCCGATATTGCTTTTGGACAGCCGGAAGTCATCGATGGAGGTGCCGTCGATAAACAGACTTCCTTCCATATAATCGCACAGCCCCAGGATACATTTAAGGAGTGTGGTCTTACCGCTTCCGGATTCACCGAGCACGACGAACAGCTCGCCGCTTGCAATGGACATACTGATATTGTCCAAAGCGGTGATGTATTGTTTCTTATTCTTATAATAACAGGAAAAACCTTCAAACTCAATGGTATTCATAAAAAAATCCTTCCGGTGAAAGAAGCAAGGCTCATTCGGCGTTTTCTGCTTCGGTGTCGATAATGGAAACGGGCAGCTGCCGTATGACCGGACGCAGGTCGCCGAATATGTGGTTACGCAAAGCTTCCGCGGCTAAATAACCGATTTGGTAGCCGTCCTGCTGTACAACATAGGGCTTGAGAAGACTGCGCTCAGCAGGGGGCATTTCGTCGTCAAAAACCATAAGACGCACATCCTCAGGGATGCGGAGCCCCAACTCCTCGGCAGCGGCGATCAAGGGCAGACGCTGGACGCCGTGGACGATGATCGCCTGCGTTTCCGGATAGGTCTGCAGATATTTTACAATGTTTTTTTTCTGCTGTTCCGGAGATTTATCCAGCACCAAAAGGTTTTTCGGTGTTATGACCTTATAGTAACGCAGCAAGCCGTGGTTAAAACCGTTGATACGGGCATCGACGGAGGACGCGTCCTGAGAAGGCGGCGACATATATACGATATTGGAATAATTCAGCTTATGTAAAAATGCTACCGCATCGACCATTGCCTGGTGGTTTTCAGAGGAAATAAAGGAGGCGTGAAAATTGGACACGGTCCGGTCCACCAAAACCAGCGGGTACTTTCGAATGGAAAGCCGGTGCAGGACATCGTTTGCTACAGTGGACAGCTCCACGGGAAAAAGAATAATACCCTTTGTGTTGGACTGAGAAATGTTGCGCAGCAGTTGAGCTTCTTTTTCGGAAGAATCGTCACTGATATGGATCGCCAGTTCCATTTGGTGGTGACTGCAGAAATCGCTGACGCCGGTCAGAATACTGTGGGAATAATGCGAAAGCACAGAAGGGATGACCAGACTGATCTTAGGCGTGTTTACAGGCATAGTGGCCGCTGCACTTTGCTGGAAATGGTTGCTGATAAAATAGCCTCTGCCATGGATATTGGTCACATAACCTTTACTGATCAGATGATCGTAGGCGTGGCGAACAGGCTTGCGGCTGGTGTTGAAGGCGATAGAAAGAGCCCGTTCGCTGGGAAGTCTGTAATCCGGGATGTCTGCATTTTGCGTAATGATATCCATCAAATGGCGTTCGATTTTTTTATATAGCGTAGAATCCACAACAACCGCCTCCTTATAAAAAAGTATAGCATGGAGCGGTGTGTATTTCAAGAGGAAAAGTACCACGGCACCAGTTTTGTCCAAAAGCACCAAAAGGAAAAGAAAACAGCGTGGTTTATCTTCCTGTAAAATTGTGAAAAATGAGGAGAAATATAAAAAAGGTACCAGGGTACAAGTTTGTGTAAATTACCTATTTACAGGAGAAAAATATGGTGCTATATTATGCAAGGAAAATGGATGAAAGTCCGTTCGAAGCAGAGATATCTGCAAAACAAATACTTAGGAGGAAATCAAAATGAAGAAACTGTTAGCACTGCTGCTGGTTCTGGTCACCGTGATGAGCTTTGCTGCTTGCGGCGGCAACGACAATGCTGCTGAAACGACCACAGAACCTACCCCCGAAGAAACCACAACTGAACCCGTTGTCGAGGAGACCGAAGCGCCCACTGATGCCGAGGCTATTGTGATCGACAAGATCAGCAACCACGAAAATGGCTGGATGGTCGATGCTTGGGGCCATGTTGATACCCAGGGCATCTACTTCAATGCCTGGTCCAACGATGCACCTTACAATACCGACTGGACTGTGGAGTACACCCCTGTTTCCAGCGATGTGATCAAGCTGGTTCGTGACGGTGAAGTTTACGAGATCGGTGTTATGATGGCCGGTACACTGGTAAAGTTCAGTGGCACTGAGTACTACCTGAAGGCTGACAAGTGGATGATCAACGATCTGTTCCCGTTTGTCGAGGGTGACGTTGTGATCGTGGAAGGCGACTTCGTAGGTATGGGCGAAGCTGAAGGCTACACCATCCATATGAACAAGTTCTATATGCAGCTGAAGACCGGCGGCATCACCAAGTTCACCACTGAAGCTCCTGAGGGCATCACTGAGTAATTTTATAAACCGTCCAATGAGGGTGTTCCATCAATTTGGAACACCCTCTGTTACTTTCTCGTTGTAACTATTGCGAATTATTGTTTAGCCCACCATCGAAAGGAGTATACACCAATGCCTCCCTTGCCAGGGAAGCCTTCGGTGCGTACTAATTTCGATGAGGCACTAAATTCTGATTTGTCTTATAATAATTTCCTTTTTAGGGACAGAATGGAAAAAATTATCACACAAAATGGTACCAGGGTACCATTTTGTACGGTTCACCAATTTACAACCCTTTTAAAAAATGGTAAGATGTAGATGTTGTATAATGCCCTAAATGGGGAAGTGCCGATTTTAAAAAACCGACGCGGACACAACCGAGAAACGGTGCGGCTGAAAGCTGAGCCGCCACCGGAAAAATCTGACGAGAAAACAAATATGCAGGAGGAAAAGTTATGAACAAGAAAATTATTTCCCTGGTGCTGACACTGGCACTGATGCTGACCCTGTTTGCCGGCTGCGGCACAGTGGGAACGGTTCAGAATTCTGATGTGGGCGGCGAGGTGGCTGCTACCGACCCCAGCAAGTCCCAGATCACTGTGGCAACCTGGGACGGCGGTCTTGGCAGCCAGTGGCTGGAGGATGCCGCGGCTAAGTTCGAAGAGCTGTACGCGGATGCCACCCACTTTGAAGAGGGAAAGACCGGCGTTGAGATTACCATTATGGCAAGCCGCAGCTTTGACGGCTCCGCCATGGCATTTACGCCCCTGACCCATGACATCTATTTCGTGGAAGCAGTTGATTACTACGCAATGATCAATAACGGTCAGCTGGCAGATATGACCAATGTGATGACCTCTTCTTTGTCCGAATACGGCGAGGAGGGCACCATCGCTGAAAAGCTGGATCCTGCATTGGATGCCTATCTGACCAATATGGATGGCAAGTACTATGCTGTTCCTTTCTATGAAACCTACTACAGCTTTGCTTATGACCTGGATCTGTGGGATGCCAAGTCCTTCTATATTGCAGCCAACGGCGGCTGGACCAATGCAGACGGCGAGCTGTCTGCCGGCCCTGACGGTGTTGCCGGTACAAGCGACGACGGTATGCCTGCTACATACGCAGAATTTGCGACCCTGCTGACCCGTATGCGTGATGTGGACGTAACGCCCTTTGTGACCGCTTCCAACGCCCAGGACTATGTTGCCAACTATCTGTATCAGATGTGGGGCAACTATGAGGGCACAGAGCAGATGATGCTGAACTTTACCTTTGACGGTGTTGCCACCGATCTGATCGATGTTTCTGAGGATGGCACTGTTACCGAGCTGGAGGATACCGAGATCACCATCGATAACGGCTATATGCTGCAGAAGCAGGCCGGTAAGTATGCGGTGCTGCAGTATGTGGAGGATATCCTGCTGGGCAGCGAGGACAACTATCAGATCATCGATACCCACATCAACGCCCAGAAGAGCTTTGTCCGCGGCGGCATTGCCAACGACAGCCCCATTGCAATGATCCTGGAAGGCTCCTGGTGGGAAAACGAAGCAAAGGAAGCTTTGAACGACCTGGAGAGCGCCGGCTACGAGCGTCATAACTATGCCGTTATGCCTATGCCTCACGCCACTGAGGAGCAGATCGGTCAGGAAGAGACCTGGCTGGCTATGAGTAACTCCCTGGGCTTTATCGCCAGCAACTGCGATAATATTTCTCTGGCAGAGGAATTTATGAAGTTCCTGCACACCGATGCCAACCTGTCTGCCTTCACTGCCGAGGTCAATATGACCAGAGCGCTGAATTATGAGCTGGCAGCAGAGGACGCCGCCAAGATCTCCACCTACTGCCAGTCCATTCTGGACCTGAAGGAAAACGGCAATGTGATCTTTACCGTTTCCCTGGTTCCCGAGGTCGTCAACAACAATATGCTGTTCGCAAACTTCAGCTGGGCATGGCTTAGCAACATCAATGGTTACGAATTCAAGAATCCCTGGCTGGCCTTTAAGGATGAAAGCTATACCACCGCGGAGAATTATTTCAACGGTCAGTATGAATACTTCAAGAGCAGATGGAGCGCCATTTTCTGATCAGGAAAAAGCGGATAGAAAATACATACGGAAAGAAGTCGTACTATGAGTAAACAGATGAACAGTGTCTCCAACGGTATGCGCAGACGCCGCCGTGACCGTTCGGACAGAATTTTCTATACCCTTTTATTGATCTTACCGGTCTGCCAGCTTTTGATCTTCTATTTCGGCGTCAATTTCCAGTCCATCTGTATGGCTTTCCAAAGATACGATGTGATGAACAACCGGTTCATTTGGGATATTCAGACCAACATCGATAAGTTCCTGTTGGATATTTCCCAGTCCGGCTTCTGGAAAATGGTGCAAAACTCCCTGACGGTTTGGCTGTGCACCAGCCTGACCGGTACGGTTTTGGCCGTAGTTTTTGCTTACTACATCTATCGCAGAAACTGGATGAGCAACTTTTTTAAGTTTGTCCTGTTCCTGCCCTCTGTGCTGCCCGGCATCCTGCTGGCAGTGATGTATCAGAAGTTCGTAGGCTTGGGTATTCCCGCGTTTTTGGACTACCTGTGCCAGACCACCATTCCCAACGTGTTCAACAGCAGTGCTGACGGCACCCGTGTGAACCTGATCACACTGTTTACAGTTTGGATCAGCTTCGGTCCTCAGGTGCTGGTATATACCGGCGCGATGGATCAGGTGGATCCTGCTATTTTGGAGGCAGGCCGGATCGATGGCGCTACGCCGCTTCGGGAGTTTTTCAGCCTGGTCCTGCCCAATATCTCCGGCACGGTCAGTACCTTCCTGATTATGGGTGTTGCATCCATCTTTACCAATCAGAACAACCTGTTCAGCTTCCTGTCCTATAACGCGGCGACCTCAGAAAAGACCCTGGGCTACTACCTGTATACCCTGGTCTATATGGATATGCAGGGCAAGACCGGCTACTGCTACGCTGCGTTCTTAGGTCTTGTTTGTACGCTGATCGTCATTCCTTTGGCATTTGGCGCCAGAAAACTGTTTGATAGGAGTGGTGATTAAGATGAGATTGCAACCGCATAAAAAGAAAAAAGCAGATCTTTTGAGTGTCTGCATCGGCATATTGCTTTGCTTATATGTGATCGGTCTGTTCACACCTATACTGTGGACGGTTTTGGCTTCCATTACAGAAAATGAGAGTTATTACGATTTCTATGTGGACCGGTTCTTTAAAGACGGTGTATTTCCTTTCAGCTTCACAACGGAGAACTACGCCATTGCCAATGAAAACATTGCGATCACTGCCGCCACGACCCAGGTGACCTATAATATGCTGGGTCTGTACATCCATTCTCTGAAGTTCGCGGTATACAGCGCCCTGTCCTTTGTGCTGTGCTCGTGCATCGTCAGCTATTTGGTGGCCCGGTATGATTTCGGGTTTTCCAAATTCATCTATGCTTTTGTGATCATAGCAATGAGCCTGCCCATTGTAGGCTCTATGCCTTCTGAAATTCGGATGCTGCAGAATTTAGGCATATACGGACAGTGGATCAGTGTTCCCATTCTTCGCTTTAACTTCCTGAGTGTGTACTTCCTTGTGTTTTACGCCACCTTCCGGGGCATTTCCAAGGAGTATTCCGAAGCGGCGAAGATCGATGGCGCTTCCAACTGGCGTATTATGCTGCAGATCATCTTCCCCCAGGCAATGAACATTGTGGTCACAGTTTTTGTGATTATGTTCATCACCTACTGGAACGATTATCAGGTGCCGATGCTGTACCTGCGCGATTATCCTGTGGCTGCCTACGGTGTTTACTACTTTATGAGCACACCTCAGGCTGGCGGCGTTACCAGCAATCTGCCGGTGCAGATGGCCGGTACCATTTTGATGACACTGCCTGTTTTGGTGACGGTCATCATCTTCAACAAGCGTTTAAGAGTATCTGTTTCTATTGGAGGTATTAAAGGCTGATATGAAAAAAAGAATTTCCTTAATTTTAGCCTGCCTGATCGTCCTGAGCCTGTCCGCCACGGTTATTGCGGATAATGCCAAGAGCACCGCGGAGCTGGCAGAGTCTGTCAGCTTGCCGGCAGCACTGGTCAAGGGCGATACATATACACTGTCCGTTCCTGAAACGGACAGCGGCGCGCTGAATGTAACTGTTAACGGACAGTCCTACAGCGGTTCGTTCGTGGCAGAGGGCAATGAAGCTGTGATCGCCTATACCACCGCTGACGGTGGGGAAGTAGGCACCTATACATTGCCTGTGATCGACACACAGGAATCTGCAGATCAGGCTGCATATTTCTATGATCCCAGCGGCACGGTTTCCGGTACAAAGAACGAAAACGATCTGACCCTGTCTTTTTCCAAGGATGCGCAGACTTCCTTCATCAAAAAGCTGAGCAGCGAGGATCTGGGTATTTACCTGTCTATGGATGAAGCAGCCGCAAACTATGAAAAACTGAGCATCAAGCTGACCGACGGCGAGGATGCCACTGTCAGTCTGACCTTTGTACTGGATATGGCAGCCAAGACGGTCAGCCTGGGCAATGTTACCGCTCAGCTGGAAGAATGGGGCGACGCCCTGAAGCTGCGGTATAAAAACGGCAGTGGCAAGCTGATGCTGGATGATGCGGATCTGATCGCCTGTGAAAATGATGACAGCGGCAATGCGTTCCACGGCTTCTCCGGCGGTGTGTATCTGACACTGGGCTTTGAAGGCGTCAGCGGCAAAAGCTCTGTGAGGCTGACCAGAGTAGGCAATCAGGCACTGGGTCACAAAAACAGTACAACACCGGATATGGCAGAGCCTGTTTTGGCGCTGACCTCTGCGCTGTACACCACCCAGTATATGGGCGAAGAATTTGATATCCCCACCTATGAGATCTACGATGTGCTCAGCCAGGTGGTAGAGAGCTCTGTATCTGTGGAGGCGCCCGACGGACAGGTCTATAATGAGGCCTTTACCATTTCTCAGTACGGCAAATACAAGGTGACCTTTATCGCAAAGGACAGCTATGGCAATACGATGAAGTCCGTAAAGATGATCTTTGTCAACGACGACATTGCGCCGGAGCTGACTGTGTCCGCTATGGAAAAAACTTCCTGCAAGCTGGGGGATGCAGTGCCCGTGCCGACATACACCGTCAGCGATAATCTGGATGCGGCTGTTGTAGATGTGATCCTGATCTTGCCCGACTATCAGATCCGGGTGCTGACTCACGATGAGGCGGGGGAGATCACCTACTGCCTGACGGATACTACTATGTACAGCCAAAGCTTCTGCAAGGACAATACTTCTTTCATTGCAGAGCAGAGCGGTACCTATACCATCCGCTATGTTGCATACGATGATCAGTACAACAGAAGCGTTCAAGAGCTTACGTTTACTGTAGAGTAAGGAGGCAGATTGCTGTGAAAAGAAAACTCTGTTTACTGCTGGCAGCAATTCTGCTGCTGAGCTGTGTGTTCACCGGCTGCGGTGACAATAAGGCTGATGAAAGCTACGGCAAGAAGCTGGATAACAAATATCTGATCGAAAACGGCACCAGTAATTATGTGCTGGTCCTGCCGGAGGAGGCTCTGAAGTATGAAGCCCTGGCTGCGGAAGAATTCGTGACTTTTGTTGGTCAGGCTACCGGCTGCACCGTGGAAACCGTAACGGAAAATGCTGTTCCCAGCGGCAAAAAGTATATTTCCCTGGGTAAGACCGCCCAGTTCCTGGGCAGCTTCTCCGACAAGGATCTGGAAGAGGTGGACGGCACCTTCTCCAGCTACCTGATCGTTTCCAAGGATGACAATATTTATATCTGCGGCAGTGATGACTACGAAGGTCAGGGCGTGCTGTACGGCGTGTATGATCTGATGCACGATCTGATCGGCTATACCTATTATCACGATACGGAGATTTATTTTGAAGAATCCAACACGGTGAATCTTTGGAGCTACGAAAAGCATATTGAGCACGCATCTTTTGATATGCGTACCCATTCCACTGCTTATATCTATTGCAACGAGATGCACGGAAACCGCTTAAGATACATCAATTTCTCCCGGGGCGACGAATGGGATCACATTACCATCGGTCACAGTCAGGTGAAGGTGTTCCTGTCCCCCAATGATGAGGATGAAAACGGTAACCGTCTGGGCGATGTCCATCCGGAATGGTTCTACGATCCCACCGCAACTGTTGATACCCTGACCAATAACCAGCTTTGCTGGACCGCCGGCGGCAGCGCCGAGGGCTTGGATCAGATGCAGACCATTATGGCGGAAAAAATGCTGGAATTCGTAATGATGAACGAAACGGCTACCTTCTTTATGCTGGGTCAGATGGATACAGAATTTGTCTGCCAGTGCGACTCCTGCCGGAGCGCTTTGAATGAATGGGGCGGCACTGCCTGCGGTCTGCAGATCAATTTCATCAACGGTGTTGTTGAAAAGACCGAAGCGCTGCTGGATCAGTACGCACCCGACCGGGAGGTTTTGTATGCCATCTATGCCTACAAGCCCACAGAAGGCGCACCCACAAAGCTGGATGCTGACGGCAATTACATTCCCTACAGCGACAAGGTCATTCCCCACGAGAAGATGCGCATCTTCTTCGCACCGGTCCGTCTGAACTTCGGCTTCTCCTACGACTCTCCCTATAACGCGGATTCCAATGCCAATCTGCAGGGCTGGTCCGCTATATGTGACGGGGAGCAGTTGATGGTCTATGCCTATGACCTGAATATTCGCCAGTATTTTGTCAACTTCTTCAATCTGGGAACGATCACCAGTCATCTGCGGGAATACGAAGCAGCAGGCGTGTCCTATATGCTCAGCCAGGGTGTTTCCGATGGCAACGCGCCGTGCTTTGATGAACTGCGTGCTTACTGCATTTCCAACCTGATGTGGGATACCAGCCGCAGCTTTGAGGCTTTGGTAACCGACTTTATGCAGCATTATTATAAGGATGCGGCAGAGCCTATGCAGGAGCTGTACGATATGATCGTGGATCAGAATGCCTACTACCTGAATGTATTGGATCCGGGCAGCGGCACGGCAGACGGTATCACCTACAACACGACCTGCTACCCGAAAGCCTTTGTGGAAAAGATGGATCAGCAGATCCAGCTGGCGCTGGAGGCGATCGAACCTCTGGCAGAAAGCGATCCGGAGCAGTATGAAGTACTGAAGGCCCGTATTATGAAGGAGTATCTGTCCAATATCTACCTGAAGATGGTTCTTTACAAGGACTTCTACAGCGAAACCGAAATTGCGGAAATGGAAGAGATCTGGTTTAACTATACGGCTTACTGGAATATTACAAAGGGCGGCGAGGGCAACGCCTTGCCTGAGATCTTTAAGTAATAAATCTATACCACACAGGGCAGCGCCTGCTGCCCTGTGTGGACAGGAATTTTTTGCCCTAAGCTGCCAAACATTGTTGGCGGCTTAGGGGAGAAAAATTATAAATGTAACCACTGATCAACAGGGAGAAAGATTATGAAGGTAGTATTAAATGGAGAATGGACACTGAATTCTGCCCAATATAAGGATCTTACGGCAACTGTGCCCGGCTCGGTGCTCAGCACCCTTTTGGCTCACGGTCTGATCGAAGATCCCTTTCACGGATATAACGAAGAAAAAGTCCGCCAATGCCTGAAGCAGAACTATACTTTTTCAAGATCCTTTGCTTTGACGGCTGAGCAGCTGAAAAAGCACAATTATCTGTTTTTGGACGGCATAGATACCATTGCCAAGGTGTATATCAATGGGTCTTTGATCGCCGATCTGTACGATATGCACCTGAGAAAGCGTATTTTGCTGGATAATGCAATTCTGGCGGAGGAAAATCAGATCCGGATCGAATTTTTTGATGTTTATAATTACGTTGAAAACTATCCGGATAAGGAGAAGTTTGCCACCTTTGCGGTGACCCATCCCAACGGACCGGTGATCCGTAAATCCCACCATATGCTGGGCTGGGACTGGGGTCCTGATCTGGCGGATATGGGCATCTATCGGGATATTTATATCCTGTCCACTGATTTGGGTTATATGGATTCCTTCCGCCACGAGTATACCTTCCTGCCCGGCGGCAGTGTGAGAATCGACGTGGATGTGGAAAGCATCTGCCACACAGAGGGTGAATTGACTGCTGTTCTTTCTTTGGAGCAGGACGGTACTTGTATGCAGATCAAGCAGGTACTTACCGGCAGCAACCGTATGGTATTTGATCTGGACGACCCCAAGCTGTGGTATCCCATCGGCTTTGGCGAGCCGGTGCTGTATGACCTGAAATTTACGCTGACGGCTGACGGCGAGACCCAAAACTACGACTACCGCATCGGTATCCGCAAAGTGGAGATCGACAACTCCAAGGATCAGTACGGCACCAATTTCGCCGTGCTGGTCAATGGGATCAAGGTATTCCTGAAGGGCTCCAATTATATCCCTGAGGATAACATCCTCAGCCGTGTGGACAAAGCCCGTACCCTGCGGCTTCTGCAGCTTGTGAAGGACTTTAACCACAACGTGATCCGTGTATGGGGCGGCGGTTACTATCCGGACAAGTGGTTCTATGACTACTGCGATGAAAACGGTATTTTGGTGTGGCAGGATCTGATGTTTGCCTGCGCTTCCTACAATATTCAGGACGAGCATTTTAAAAGCCTGATCATTGAAGAGACCGTCGATGCGGTCAAGCGCTTCCGCCACCACGCCAGTGTGTTCTATATTGCCGGCGATAACGAGTGTGAGGACGGCACGAACGGTCACGAGCCTGAGCTGATGGAAAACTACCGGGTGATGAGTCAGGAGATCCTGGTTCCCTTAATGAAGACCCTGACCAATACCTTCTATGCCTATACATCCCCCCATTCGGCGCGGATGTATCATATGCAAAATGACCACGATCATTTTGATACCCACTACTGGTGGATCCGGGATGCCAAGCTGCCGCTGGAGGATTTTGCAAAGATCTATCCCCGTATGCTGTCGGAAGTAGGCTTTGAATCCTTCCCGATGTATGAAACCATCCAAAAGGTGACCCCGGAGGATCAGATGTCTGTGCATTCCGATGTGATGCTGCTTCACGAAAAGCGTCCCACCGGCAATAAGACCGTTGAATATTATGTAAACCAGCGGTACGGTGAACCGGAAACCTTTGAGGATTTTATCTACCTGCAGAATTTGGTTCAGGGCGAGGCTATCAAGCTCTGCGCCGAGCACCTGCGGATCAATAAATTCCGCTGCAACGGCATTATGTACTGGCAGATCAACGACTGCTGGCCCGGTCTGTCCTGCAGCTCGGTGGACTATGATTTCGGACTGAAGGCACTGCATTATTTCTCTAAAAAGTTCTATGCGCCCCATATGATCACTGCCAAGGAGATTGGCGGCAAGATCGTGGTCAGCGTTGCCAACGATACAGCTGCAGACTGTACTTATCAGGTGATCTGCCGGTATATGAACTTCGACGGTAAGATCCTGAATGAGCACAAGCTTCGTACAAAGGTGCCCTATACAAACTGTGCCGATGTTCTGACCTTCCCCACGCCTTTTAATCTGGAATCGGCAGATAAACTGATCTATGTTTGCCTGCTGGATGACGATGGCGATCTGCTTTCTGAAAACTATTATCAGAAATCGGCAGAAAAAGAAATTACCTATCCCCAGGTCCATATTTCAGTGAAGCCCATCGATGAATATACGGTGGAGCTCACAGCCGACACCTTTGCGAAAAATGTATTTTTGCAGTGCGGCAATGCTGTGGATACGGTGTTCAGCGACAACTATTTCAACCTGATCAGCGGTGAGCCCAGGATCATCTCGGCCAATGTGCCTATCGATGTGACAAAGCTTAAGATCAAGACCGTCAATCAGGTCAAGCTTAAGTAAGAAGGAGGGAGCAAAATGAATAAAAATGAGTGTTTTCAGCCTTCGGATAAGTATGAACAGGATCTGCAGATCTTCACCCAGAGATTTTTGGATGGAAAACTGAAGGAGCTGTGCCATCACAAGGTAATGGACTTGAATGTGACCTTTGCTTACTCCGAAGAGCCGGTTCCTTTTGCGCAAATAGGAGCTTTGGAATTTGTACCCATCCAGATCGGTGGCGTGTGGGCAAGAAAGAATTTTGCCTGCGCCTGGTTCCACCTGACAGGCAAGCTGCCCGCCGGTTTGGATAAAGCCCAGCTTTATCTGGATTTTATGAACGACGGCGAAGCCCTGCTTGTGGATGAAAACGGCTCTGCCCTGAAGGGCTTTACTATGGGTTCTCCTGTTTTCGGCGTGGTGGATCATTCTGTGGAAAAGCGGTACTATCCGCTAAAGGATATGATCCATGCCGATGGTAATATCGACCTGTATATCGACGGCGCTTCCAACAGCCTGCTGGGTGAGTATGTAAGCGATTGCTCCAAGCTGAAGGCAGCCAGTGTGGTATGCCGTGATCAGCAGATGATGGATATTTACTGGGATTTTGACGTTTTGATGGACTATGTAAAGGGCGTCACCGCGGAAGATCCCAAGAAGTATGAGATCCTGAACGGTTTGCGCAGTGTGCGGAATTTGATCGTTTATCAGGATCCGGATATGTATGAAAAAGCCAAAAAGATCACCGGAAAGCTGTATTCCCTGGCAGGCTATGACGGCATTCAGGTCACAGCAGTAGGTCACGCCCACCTGGATCTTGCCTGGCTGTGGCCCATCCGGGAAACAAAGCGCAAGGCAAAGCGGACCTTTGCTAATGTGATCTATTTGATGGAGCGGTATCCTGAATTCCGTTTTGTGATCCCCCAGCCCCAGCAGCTTGCCTGGATGAAGAAGCTGGATCCCAAGCTTTACAGTAAGCTGGTGCAGCTTGAAAAGGAAGGCCGTGTGGAGATCGTTGGCGGCGGCTGGGTAGAAAACGATACCAATGTACCCTGTGAGGAATCCCTGGTTCGGCAGGAGCTGTACGGACAGAAGTTCTGGCAGGAGGAATTTGGACATTATGTAAACCTGCGCTGGCTGCCGGATACCTTCGGCTACAGTGCCTGTTTGCCTCAGATCCTGAAGCTGTCCGGGCAGGACAACTTTATGACCATTAAGATCTCCTGGTCCAACCGTACCTTGTTCCCCTATAATACCTTCCGTTGGGCAGGTATTGACGGGTCTGAGGTCACTGTACATATGCCCCCGGAGGGTAACTATAATTCCGTTGCCGGTCCTCAGGCACTGATGAATGCCAAGAAGGGTCTGAAAAAGACCGATCCCCAAGACCGTATGATGGTGGTTTATGGCATCGGTGACGGTGGCGGCGGTCCTTCGGAAACCATTTTGCAGCGCAATCTGCGTACAGCGGATATTCCCTATCTGCCCAAGGTAAAGATGGGCACGGCGCAGGGTTATTTCGACCAATTGACACCGGAAGACCTGCCGGTATATAGCGGTGAAATGTATTTGGAAAAGCACCGGGGTACTTATACCTCCCAGTCTAACAATAAGAATTTTAACCGGGAATTTGAAGAGAAGATGCTTTCTTTGGAGATGCTGCTGTCCGCAAAGGGCTGTAGCGGAGACAAAGCGCAAATGGACGAAATGTGGAAGGAAGCGCTGCTTTATCAGTTCCACGATATTATTCCCGGCTCTTCCATCAAGCGGGTCTATGACGAAACAGACGCGGCCTATGCCCGGCTGTTTGAAAAGCTGAATGCTCTTGCCCAGGCCCAGGGCGTATCCTTCGCTGCCGGCAGTAATATGCTGAATCTGCGGGGCGAGCAAGTATGTAAGCTGGAAAAAGCAGGGGAGAAGTACTTTTTGTATCAGGGCAGCGCCCCGGTGATTGCGCCCACCGTCTATGAGAACTTTACCCTTTGCGATCATATTAAGACCGTGAAAACCGACCATTATACCGCAGAATTTGCGGAAGACGGCTCTTTCAGCGCCATCTATCTGGCAAGCGGTCAGTTAATAGCTGAAAACGCCAATAAGCTCCGGGTGTTCATCGATACCGGTGATGCCTGGGACTTTGAGGACGACTACCGGGATCAGCCGGAGGTCTATATGAACCTGGATAAGACCCGGGTTCGGGATTTTGGCGATCTGATGGAGATTTGCCAGTACTACAGCTTTAAAAATTCCAAGCTGACACAGACCGTCCTGATGCACAAGGCACTGCCGATCATCCAAATTTTCCACGACGTACATTGGCAGGATACCTTCCATATGATCCGGGCGGAATTTATGCCCAAGGTGTGGAGTGACGTGGTCCACAGCGATATCCAGTTTGGCTATCTGGACCGTCCCACTACCGACAACGACGCCCACGAAAAGGCGCAGTTTGAGATCTGCTGTCAGAAGTGGTTTGATATTTCCGATGAACAGCAGGGCTTTGCGGTGCTGAATAATGCCAAGAACGGCTTTATGGCGAAATCCGGAATTATTTCCGTGAACCTGCTCCGCTCCACTGACTATCCCTGTGTAAACGGCGATCAGAACCCCAGCCGGTACAGCTATGCCTTATATCCCCACGCCGGCGGCTTTGATCCGGTGCAGGTGGATACCCTGGCACAGCAGTATAATCAGCGGCAGCTATTTGGCACAGAGGGCGTACAAATGCCCGGATTTGACAACGATCAGGTGCAGATCACCGCATTCAAGCCTGCCTATGATGGCAATGGCTTCATTCTGCGTGCCTTTGAGCGTACCGGTGCGCCTGTGCAGACCAACTTGATCCTGCCTGCAGGCTATAAGCTGATCGGGGAAGTAAATCTTCTGGAGGATGCAATGGCTTCTGTTGATACAAAGCTTTGCTTCAAGCCCTTCCAGATCCGTTCCTTCCGCCTGACAAAGGACGCGTAAGGAGAAAGCCTATGAAGAAAATGACTTTCCGCCTTCTTGCGACAGCCTTGGCTCTGACAACAGTGCTTTCCGGCTGCGCCAATGAAGGCACAGGATCCACAACAGAGGATATTGAAGCCGAGTCCCCAATTGTGACGGAGGCAATTCCGGATGTGATCACCGATGCCAGCCAGCCGTTGGCACCGGAAATGATCCTGAAGCTGACAGCGGATCAGCTTCCTGCTGATGCGGCGCTGACCTGGTCCAGCAGTGATCCGGAAAAAGCGCAGGTGGACAGTAGCGGCAATGTTACCGCCAATGTGACCCGTGGAACAGTGACTGTCACCGCTTCTGCCGGTGAGCAGAGCCAGTCCTGGCAGATCAGGCTGGGCGAAAAGACTCCTTACGGCGTGGTGGCGCTAAGCACCTGCGATGAAAAGCTGACGATCGGTGTCTGGGTCGGTTCATATCACTGGTTTGATGAAGAATATATAAAAATGATGGCTGATGCAGGTATTGATCTGCTGATAGGCGTTGCGGACAAGTGGGTCTATGCGGACGGAACACAGATGCTGGATCTGGCATCACAGTACGGTGTGTCCATTATCGCAGACCTGCGTGATTGGGATCGCGCCACAGTGCCGGAATATGCGGAGCATTCTGCGTTGCTTGGTTTTTTGCTGTATGACGAGCCCAGCTCTACTCATTTTGAGCAGCTGGCAAGCAGCAAAGAGGTTTTTGAAGAGCTGATGCCTGAGGATGTGATGTTTTTTGTAAACCTGTTCCCTGAGGCCTGCAGCTATGAATCCCTGTTCGGCCAGTCCTATCAGTCTTCTTACGTGGATTATGAGCAGTATTACCTGAAGGCTTTTGTGGACACCGTTGATCCGGCGTGCATCTCCTACGATGCATATGCACTGCAGGAGGGCGGTCTGATCCGGGATTCCTACTACCACAATTTTGATGTAGCTGCCCATATGGCAAAGGAAAAGGACATACCTTTTTGGTATACACTGCTGTCCTCCGGTCACAGCACCACCGATGGCAGATACATCACCCCCACGGATGCGGAGCTGCGCTGGCAGATGGCGTTGGGTATGTGCTACGGCTCTGATACCCTGGTCCACTACATTTTGTGCTCCCGGGATAGCGAGGACTATGTAGCAATGCTGGAATATCTGTCCTACGAGCCTACACAGATCTATTATGATGCGCAGAAGGTCGATTTGGAATTCCGTTCCTGGCAGGATATCTTTATGAGCTACGACTGGGTGGGTACAGCGCAGGTTGATGTGGGTATGACCAATTCTCTGCTGCGTTCATTGGAGTATGCTCTGCCATTTACAGAAACCGGAATTCTGACCGGCGTGGAATCCGGTGAGGATCTGCTGGTGGGTGTTTACGAAAATGCCGGTGAAAATGCTTACTTGCTTGTCAATGCCGGCGATTGCGATTGGTCTGAGCAATGGCAGCGCAGTAATTTCCAGATCCAGGAAACTCAGGCGACCCTGCAGCTTGCTGATGGAAACTATCGATGTGCCGCTGTGATCCAGCAGGGACAGATCACCTATGTTCCTGTAAGCGAGAATAACACAGTAAGCATTACTGTCGATGCGTATGGCAGTGCGTTTGTGATCCCTGTACTGCAATAAAGAAAAGTATAGTACCAGTATGAACATTTTATATAAAGAGGTGAATCCAATGAGTAAAAAGACGATTGGCGGGATCATTGCAGCGGTTGCGGTATTACTTGTTGTTGCGCTGATTTTGGTCTTTACCCTCAGAAGCTGCGGCAACGAAGAACCGGAGCCCGTTGTAACAACGGAGCCGGAGACTACCGCTCCGGAAACAACAGCTCCTTCAGGAGAAATGGACGAGGAAGATGAGATCGTCATTATCCAGGCCGGTGCCATCAGCAGCCATATGAATGGCAAAAATGGCGATTTGGGTATTTACTTCACAATGGAACCCAATGATGTTCCGGCTGATCCCTCCTGGGCTACAGAGTATAGACCCTCCTCCAGGGATGCCATTCAGCTGATCCGCGACGGTGAGACCTACAGCATCGCGGAGCCTGCTGCGGGTATGATCATCAAGTATTCCGATACGGAATACTACCTGAAGCTGGAAGAATATCTGATCCGGGAATATTTCCCCATTCGTGATGGCGATATTCTGGTGATCGGCGGTGTCTTCCGCAAGGGTGATGTGTATTTTCAGATCGATACCACCTATATTGCCATCGCGGAGGGAATGCTGTTCTTCTCTGCGGAATACCCCACTGATCTGAAGGTCAATGTGGTGCAGGCCGGCACAATGAGCAGCCACCCCAAGGGCAGGATCTCCTCCGGTATCTACTTTACAATGGAGAAGAATTCTATTCCCGTGGACAGCAGCTGGGCAACGGAATACAAGCCTGTCAGCGAGGATGCGGTCAAGCTGATCCGTAACGGAAAGACTTACAGCATCGGCAATAAGGCTGCCGGTATGGTGATCAAGTATTCCGATACAGAATACTTCCTGAAGCTGGAGCAGTGGATCATTAAGAATTATTATCCGCTGCAGGATGGGGATATTATCGTTGTGAACGGCAAGTTCTCCAACACGGGAACAGGTGTGGTGTTCAATATCAGCCAAACCTATATTTCTATTGTAGAAGGATTGCTGTTCTTCACGCAGGAGTACCCCGAGAATATGAATGTGGAAGTGATCAATGCCGGTACAATGAGCAGTCATCCCAAGGGCAAGGAAGGCACTGACGGCTTCTACTTCACAATGGCAGAAAACGACATTCCTCTGCCGGAGAGTGATGTATGGGCAGTTGAATACT
>CAZLLC010000009.1:20601-25920 GCA_964560245.1 uncultured Oscillospiraceae bacterium
ATGGCAGAAAACGACATTCCTCTGCCGGAGAGTGATGTATGGGCAGTTGAATACTTCCCCGCCAGCGCGGATGTGATCAAGCTGATCCGTGACGGCAAAACCTACAGCATCGGCAATGTGCTTGCCGGTACCATCATCAAGTTTGAGGACACCGGTTATTACCTGAAGACTCAGCAGTGGATGATCAAGGACTATTTCCCCATTACAGACGGCGACATTCTGGTGATCGAGGGTCGGTTCATCAACGCCGGATTGGGCGTGATCTTCGAGATCGAAAAGACCTATGTATCTTATTCTGAGGGTATTTTGACCTTCTCCACCGAGTATCCCAGCGAGGATAACAAGGTAGAAGTGATCAATGCCGGTACAATGAGCAGCCATCCCAAGGGCAAGGAAGGCACTGACGGCTTCTACTTCACCATGGCAGAAAACGACATTCCTCTGCCGGAGAGTGATGTATGGGCAGTTGAATACTTCCCCGCCAGCGCGGATGTGATCAAGCTGATCCGTGACGGCAAAACCTACAGCATCGGCAATGTGCTTGCCGGTACCATCATCAAGTTTGAGGACACCGGTTATTACCTGAAGACTCAGCAGTGGATGATCAAGGACTATTTCCCCATTACAGACGGCGACATTCTGGTGATCGAGGGTCGGTTCATCAACGCCGGTATGGGCGTGCTGTTTGATATTGAAAAGACCTATGTATCCTTTGCTGAGGGTGTTATGGCATTCTCCACAGAGTATCCCAGTGAAGATACCGGTGTGCAGGTGATCCAGGCAGGTACAATGAGCAGCCATCCCAACGGCAAGAGCGACAACGGCATTTACTTTACTTTGGCAGAAAACGATCTGTCTTATGATAACTGGTCTGTGGAATTTATTCCTGCCAGCGCGGATGTGATCAAGCTGATCCGTGACGGTGAAACTTATGACATCGGCAATGTGCTTGCCGGTACCATCGTTAAGTTCAGAGATACAGAGTATTTCTTGAAGCTGGAACAGTGGATCATTAAGGACAAATACCCCATCCGTGACGGAGATATCCTGATCGTAGAAGGCAGATTTGCCAACGCCGGTTTGGGTGAGATCTTTGAGATCGAGAAGACTTACATTTCCGTTAAGGCAGGTATGGCATACTTCACCACCGATTATCCCACAGGTGAGGAAGGCCCCACGGTGATCAACGGCGGTACAATGAGCAGCCATCCCAATGGCTGGAGCTCCAGCAGCAGTGCGGCAGGCGGTTTGTACTTCAAGCTGGATGTAAACGACGCGCCTTATGAGTCTGATTGGAGTTTGCGGTACACACCTAAGGATGCGTCTGTTGTGAAGCTGATTCGCGACGGTGTGACTTATGATGTGGCGAATACCGGTGCGGAAATGCTGGTTAAGTACGGCGAGAGCGACTATTACCTGGAATTCTGGCCTGTTTCCTACAAGCCCATTCTCAGCGGTGACATTCTGATCGTTGAGGGCAGCTTCGTTAATGCTGCAAATGAAGTGGTCTTGACGATCGACAAGACCTATGTAGCCTTGGGCATTGGCAGTGCGGTGTTCTCTACCGAATATCCCGGCGAAGGCGGGGAGACAGAGCCCACCGAGCCGGAAACCACCGAGCCGGAAACCACCGAACCGGAAGTGGAAGACGGCGTGATCAATGCCGGTACGATGAGCAACCATGCCAATGGCTGGAACACAGGTAACAATAATGGCTTTAGCTTCACCTTGGCAGCCAATAGCGCGCCTTATGACGGCTGGAATATTGAGTATACGCCTGTGGATGCCGGCGTTGTGCAGCTGATCCGGGACGGTAATACCTATGATATTACCAGGGTAACGGCCGGTACGATCGTCAAGTTCGGTGAAACAGACTACTACTTCAAGCTGGAAAGCTGGATGTTCAGCGATTACTATCCCATCGTTCCCGGTGATGTACTGATCGTGGAAGGCAAGTTCTACTGTATGCAGGAGCTCAGTGTTATTCTGAAGATCAGTAAGACCTATATTACCGTGGGTGATGGCTACACCCTGAGCTATTCTGCGGCAGAACCGGAGGTTCCCGATACAACGGAGCCTCAAAACGACGGCCCGCTGATGCCCCATAATAACGGTATTCAGATCAGCGGTTTGGAAACCCTGATCTACGGCACGATGGAGCCCAACAGCGGTGTGCAGAACGGTTGGGAAACTGAGTATACCCCCGAAAATGCCGCAAACCTGAAGCTGATCCGTGACGGCGTGACCTATGATGTGGGTAACCCCGGTCAGGGCACTCTGGTCAAGTATAGCAATACAGAGTATTGTCTGAAGCTGGCACCCTGGACTATTACCGGCAGTAGACTGCCCTTGGTAGCAGGGGATATGATCGTTGTGGAGGGTGCGTATGTGGGCAAGTCCGGCACCTCCTGTGAAGGCAGTACCATCGTGATCGAAAAGACCACCATTACCTATAATGCTGACGGCACGGTAACCTTTGAATATGAAGAAGAGGATGTTACTGAGCCTACAGAGCCGGACGACGGCAAGATCTATGCCGGCTCTATGCAGGCCCATCCGGATAACGGCTGGACGGCTTCCGGCGGTCTCTACTTCACTATGGTGGAAAATGATGCTTCCTACAACGGTTGGAATATTCGTTATACGCCCACAGCTGAAAGCAATGTGAAGCTGATCCGTAACGGCGTGACCTATGATGTGGGTCACACCCTTCGGGAAACGATCTGCAAGTACTCCGCTACAGAGTATTATTACGAATTCTGGACATTAGGTGACTACAAGCCTGTTCAGGCCGGGGATGTACTGATCGTGGAAGGTGACTTCAAGTACGGCGATGTGATTATGAACATCAGCAAGACCACTATCACCTTCAATGCCGATGGTACAGCCACGTTTGAAAGTGAAGCAGGGGAGACTGATCCTACCGAGCCTGAAACCACAGAGCCGGAGGTTACAGAGCCTGACTCTGTTGAGCCGGATACTACCGAACCGGAAGTTACAGAGCCTGAAAGCCAAGTGCTCCAGGTGGGCAATATGACGGAAAATGCCTCCGGTTTGACGGACGGTATCCTCTATTTCACCCTGACGGATAATGATCTGCCCTCTAATCTTACAAAATCGGATTACAGACCGGTCAGCAGTGATGCCATCGTGCTGGTGCGGGATGGGCAGTCTTATGAGATCGGCGATCCCACGGTAAAGACCGTCGTCAAGCAGAGCGCCAGTAAGTACAGACTGCTGCGCAGCGCACTGACAATGGACCTGCAAGATGGCGATATGCTGATCATCTCCGGTAACTTTACCGGCGGCAGGACCGATCAGGATACGGTGTATACCTTCTGTATTGCTACTACCTACATCGTGATCGAAAACGGCACAGCGGTGTTCTATTCAGAAGATCCCCGTACCTGAAACAGAAGTTCATTAAAAAATAAATAATATTGAAGGGACACCCGAAAACGGCAATGTCACTTAGTTAACGATCGCAGTGTCAAAAATCGTGTCATCTTGAGCGAGCGAAGCGAGTCGAAAGATCTTCGCAGCGCATTACTGCTTAGCAGTAACGATGATGCGTAGATTCTTCGCAACTGCTCAGCTTAACTTAATTGCATTGCCAAAGACGGGTGTCCCTTGAACACCCGGTTTGAGAGTTGACAAACTAAGGTTTTTAGAGAAATGGACAAAAAAACCTTTACAATCCAGTAATCAAATAGTATAATATTTGCGATCAATCGTAGTGTAGCCTCAATATAGTTGATAGCTAAGCTTGCGTAGATTGGGAGTTAAACTATTTTTTCAAAAGGAGAGAAACGGTATGAAATCGAGTTTTAAAAAGCTGCTGATGATCTTTGTGATCCTGGTAGTGGCAATGGCAATCATTCCTGCAACAGTAGGCGCAGCCGATACTGCTAAAGTTAGCGGTTGGAATATTGCCCTTGGCGACAATATTTGCGTCAATTTCTATCTGGCTGTTCCGGAAACAGATGTTGATAACACACAGGTGAGCATCACGGTGGAAGGAAAGACCATTAGCTCTGCGGTCAGTGCTTTGGATCAGAGCGGTGATTACTATGTATGCTCCATTGGTCTGCCGGCAGCTCAGATGACCGAGAATATTCAGGTCGTTCTTACCACCGGCGACACGGAGGTAGTTAACAATAGCTATACGGTTTATCAATATGCCTCTTATATTCTTCAGGGAAATTATGCCCAGGAGATGAAGGATCTGGTTGCCTATATGCTGAACTACGGCGCAACTGCCCAGACTTACTTTGCATACAACGCGGAATTAGAGAATCTGGCAAATAATGGCGTTACAGTACCGACTCTGCGGGATGTACCTGCGTCTATGAGTATGACCAACTCCGGCAGTATTGCGGATTTGAATTTTGTAGGCTGCAGTATGATCCACTTAAATCGGATCGGCGTGCGTTTCTATTATGAACAGGATATTTCCGGTTATGATATCGACATCTCCCCAGATGCCGCTTATACCACCGGCTCCAACGCCAGCGGCTACTATATCCAGATTTTGGGTATCAATCCCCAGGATTACAGCAACGACATTACCGTTAAGGTAACGAGCGGCAGCGAAAGCGCCTCCTGGACATACAGCCCCATGCATTACATCACCAGAATGTACCATAACTCTTCCGATGATAAGGCTGATCTGAAGAATATGATGCAGGCGCTGTATAATTATCATTTATGCGCAAAGGATTTTGCAGCAAATCCCGTTTGGTACAGATATTCTGTAGACGCCTTGTCAAACCACACTTCCGGTTGGGATTTGGATAGAGCCGACAATAATGACGGCATCCACGCCACTTCCACAGAAAATGATGTACCCTATAGTGGATGGAGTATTGAGTGGACGCCTGTCAGCGCAGGCTGTGTTAAGCTGATCCGCAATGGCGTAACCTATGAGGTAGGCGTGCCCGGCAGCGGAACAATTGTAAAATTTGATGCAACCGGCTATTTTGTTAAAACAGAATCCTGGACAATTGGTAACAGTATGCTGCCCTTTGTTGCCGGAGATGTGCTGATTATCGAGGGCGATTTCCAGCGAGCAGACAATACCATTGAGGTTGCGAATTTCGAGAAGACCTATATCACCATAGGCTCTTATAATGAAGATTATGATGTGCTTGTTTCCGGTGATTGCGAGCAATGGAATGTAAGGGCGCTGACAAGTCATTCCAACGGTTGGACCGATAGTGGCATTTACATTTCTCATAATATGCATTATGCAGATTACAATTCCAATTGGTCCGTGGAATACACGCCTGTTTCCACCGATGCGATCAAGCTAATCCGGAA
>CAZLLC010000010.1:0-1116 GCA_964560245.1 uncultured Oscillospiraceae bacterium
CCCGACAACATGGCTGCAGGCCCCGCTTCCTACGGCATGACCGACACCATGGGCCGTATGCATGGTGACGCTCAGTTCGCAGGTTCCTCCTCCGTCCCCGCCCACGTGGAAATGATGGGCTTCCTGGGCGCAGGCAACAACCCCATGGTCGGTATGACCGTTAGCGTTGCTGTTGCCGTTGAGGAAAGCTTGAAGTAATTTAAAATCTCTATAATGTACGATATCCCGGCTCATTTGAGCCGGGATGTTTTTACGCCGATGTGTGTCTTTCGTTTTCTTTATCCTATACTAATCAAAATAAAAAAGTTCTTCAAATTTTTTATCCAATGCAATGCACAGGATCAATGCCAGTTTTGCGGTTGGATTAAATTGTCCGGTTTCAATGGAACTGATAGTATTTCTCGATACACCCACCATATTTGCTAATTGTTGCTGCGATAGATTAGCATTTGATCGGGCCGCTTTTAAACGGTTTTTTAAGACAAGAGATTCTTCCATATAATTACCCAATGTTATCCAGTACATAATGGATGCTTTCTATTACCAGACCGAGTCCAAAAACAACAGAAAGAACGGCATCCATTTTGTTTTTTAATTTAACAGCTTCAAACATACTTTTTGAAAACTGCATTCCATAATAGATTATCCATAGCAGTGCGGCGCTTCTGTCGAATATGATATCTTCTATAAACGAAGCGATAATGCAAAGAAAAAGGCCAATGAAGGCGCTGGTTGCATATGAGCGCAATTTGACTTTTTGTTCTCGTTCATCACCGTTTTTGTTTTCTATACGACTCAGTTTCAAAATATCTTCTTTATTCATAATCAAGCTCCTTTGCCAAGTTTACTTTACAATTTAAGTATAGTTATGACAAGTAAACTTGTCAAGCTTTTTTATGGTTGATAAATACAAAACAGCACAAAACTTGCAGATTTCGTGCAAGCTTTGCGCTGTTTTGTATCTTGGACATCGGGGACAGGTGCCGCTACGGTGTTATTCATATCCCCGCTTTTGAAGGATCCATTTTTGGGGATTGTGGTCGATGTATTCGAAAACCTCGTTATAATCCTGCTGATTGCGGATCACATGGTCGTAATATCGGGATTGCCAAATAT
>CAZLLC010000010.1:1216-25685 GCA_964560245.1 uncultured Oscillospiraceae bacterium
TTTCTATATATTCCCATATTTCATTATAATCCTGCTGATTGCGGATCACATGGTCGTAATATCGGGATTGCCAAATATTGCTGCCGTATTGTTTATTGCAAAACCTTTTGAATGTACCAACAAACCGTGCGACCTCGGATGATCTTTCATTGATGCGCGTAGGGACACCCCTCCCGGGGTGTCCGTTTTCATTATGCAGCGTAATCAGAAAATGAATATGATCCGGCATAATTACATATTTATCCACAGATAAGTAATCGTAAAAATCATTTAATTGATGGATGACTTTGTCTGCTATTTTCCCATGGTGCAATAATTCCAGACGCGGCATTTGCGGACACCCCGGGAGGGGTGTCCCTACGGATATTTTGGACAATATTTGCTTTCTGCCTTGGGTGCAGACTGTGACGAAATATGCGCCGTCCTGGCTGTAGTCGTAATCAGGCAGACGATTTGGTTCTCTGTTTGGCAGTTCCACAGTTTTGTCTCCTTTTCACTGGGACACCCGTCTCTGGGTGCCTGTGTTGTCATTCTTTGCGTTAGTATATCATATTAAATGAAAAGAGAAAAGGCAGAAATTTCTAAAATCTTTCATTAACCAATGTAGGGACACCCCTCCCGGGGTGTCCGCCAATAAATGAAAAAATCGGCATTTCGGAACCGATTTTTGACTGAGGGAGTGTCTTGTCGTATAAGATGTGATGCTTCCTGTTTTTAATTTTAAAGAGGATTCCTTGCAGGACGGGAGCTCCGTCCCCTATGACGATTTATTCATACCCTGGGTTTTGAATGAGCCATTTCCGGGGATTATTTTCTATATATTCCCATATTTCATTATAATCCTGCTGATTGCGGATCACATGGTCATAATAAGATCGCTGGAATATAGGTTCACCGATTTCCCGATGGCAGAATCGTTTGAATGTTGAAACGAAATGTGGAATTACCCTATTTGTAGGGGACGGCGCCTTCGACGTCCCGTTTGCCGAAGCTTCGTCTACAAATAAAATCAGGTGTATATGATCGGGCATAATAACAAATTTGTCCACAGTGACACCGGGAATTCGATTGCCACTCAAGATGTATTTACGAGTGATTTCTCCAATCTTCGTCAGGCTGACGATTGGGGCGTCGAAGGCGCCGCCCCCTACAATATCGCTAAGGATTTTGCGCCTATCCTGTGTGCAAATTGTTATAAAATAAGCGCCTGTTGTGTTGTAGTCGTATTCAAACAGCCGATTTGGTTTTCTTTTGTGTAATTCCATATTGATATGTTTTTAAAACGGTTCTAACATTTTTTAATCAAACGGATATAAAATTCCACGCAGCGGTACAGGGTTTCTAAGCGGATGCGCTCGTTGTTGCCGTGGATGGTCTTGCGTTCTTCGCTGGTCAGATCCATACCGGAGAACCGGTAAACGTGATTGCTCAGCTTGCCGTAATGCCGGGAATCAGAGCACTGCACCATCAGGTAGGGCGATACGATGCAGCCACGCCAGGTTTCTGCTACAGATGCCGCCACCTTATCCCAGCTTTCGCAGTAGGTTTCAGAAATGGGGCTGGGCTCGTGGCTTTCCAAGATCTCAACGGTAACGGAACTGTCATTTACCACTTTTTCTAAATATGCCTTGGCAGATGCCACGGAATCCGCGGGATTTAAGCGCATATTGGATACAAAACTTGCTTGAGTGGGGATCACGTTCCGGGCGTTGCTGCCCTCAGCCTGGGTGAAGGCGGTGGTGGTGCGCACCAGGGCGTTGATCTCACCGCCGGTGAGCCGGCAGAACAGGTCCAGCACCGGCTTAAACAGCCACAGGTTGGCAAATAAAATCTTAAATACAAAGGATGAATGGCGTCCCAATGTGTCAAACATTTCAGCGGCGGGCTTGGTAATGTGCATTTTGAAGGGGTGCTTTACTACATTCAGACAAGCCTTTGCCAAAGAGGTCAGGGGTGTTTTCGGTGTGGGGGCAGAGGCGTGACCGCCGGAGGATCGGGTGCTGTAACGCACATTGATCATACCCTTTTCCGCAATGCCGATCATGGCACAGGGCTCTTTTACACCGGGGAATACATTTTCCACAACAGCGCCGCCCTCGTCAACCACCAGTGCCGGCTCAATGCCGTGTTCCACGAAATAGTCAACAATATGCTTTGCGCCCAGTCCGTTGACTTCCTCGCCGCCGGAGAAGGCAAAATAGATGTCCTTTTCAGGGGTATACCCTTGCTCGATCAGGCTTTCGGCGGCGGTGAGAATGGAGCTGAAGGTCACTTTTGTGTCCAGTGCGCCCCGTCCCCAAAGCACGCCGTCCTCAACGATACCGCTAAAAGGGGGCTTTTCCCATTTTTCTTCATCCACAGGCACTACATCGTAGTGGGCCATCAGCACCGTAGGCTGTCCGGGATTTTTGCCCTGCCAACGAAACAGTAGCGCCCTGTCCGGAAGTTTCCGCAATTCACACTGTGCCCATACCCGGGGGAAAGCCACGGGCAGCAGATCGATCAGCTTGGCAAATTCTGCTTCATCCTCCAGAGCCGGATCGTTGTAGGAAATGGTTTTGCACTGCAGAAGCTTGGAAAGGGTATCCACCGTCCGTTCCCTGTCAAAGGAAACCGGATCGCAGGAAACGGCAGGCTGCTTTTTGGGCTTGAACATTGCCGCGCGCAGCAGGATCACTGCAAGCAGCAGACCGATGACGGCTGAAATAACATAGCCCATCAGATCACACCCTTCTTATACATCAGCCGTCCAACAGCGATGGTAAACAAGGCGCTGACCGGTACCATAATGCCCACAGTGGAGGAATTGAGCGCCGGTACGAAAATAAACAGCACGAGCATCAGCAGAACCGGGGCTACGGCAAGCTTCCAATTCTTGGAAACAAAGGCCACACCCAAACCGCCAAACAGGGCAGGCAGGATCTGCTCAAAGGCGGGCTGCAGCACCGGGGCGCTGAGGATGGGGGTCAAGGGCACGATCAGGATCACGCCCACAATAATGATCAGGGTGGTGACGATGCTGGAGGTGGCAATGGCGATGGTGGAAATGACCTCGCCCTCCTCGCTGTTGGCGCTGACCTGATTTTGCTCCAGCGCGTTCAGGGCACAGGGCATCTTCAGATTGGAAATGTTGCCGGTGACAAAGCTTAAGTAAGAACCGCCTGCGCCCAGCATAGGCACATAGGTCACGGTCTCAATAGCACCCACAGCCCAGTACATCGGCAGTGTTGCCAAAAGACCCATTGCCAGCGCGCCCCAGTCCGGTGTGACATTGAAAATCAGACCGACAGACACAGGGAACATCATCAGCAGGATCATCACACTGATGTTCCAGATGCGACCGTCACGGTGAACGGAATCTATGTAAGACAAATTCTTTTTCATCGCTTAACCTCCTTAACCTAACCAGGCAGTAATGGGAATAGCGGCTGCCATACCCAATATCAAACTGATGGGCAGAGCATACTCGCTGAGCCATTTTAGCTTGGGATGCTTCATCAGCAGTCCGCAGATGACCATCACCACCGCCGATACGGCCATAACACACACCGGGATCAGACCGGAGGTGGAAGAATAATACACAGTGTTTTTTACCTTCTCGCCGTTGTCCAGAATTTCGGTGACGGTGGCTTCAAACAGACCGTTTTCGTCCGATTGCCACAGCCGGGAAACATCACTGAATACGAAGCCCAAAAATGCGGAGATCATACCGATGAACAGGGAATTGGAGAAGGTATCAGCCCACTTAGCATCCCGAGCCCCCAGCTTGGTCATACCGTTTTGCAGCTTTTTGCCCAAAACCGGCACCAGCCAAATGCCCATCATAATGCTGATGGTCATCACCAGCAGCACATTCAGATACTGCTGGGCGGTAAGGGCTGCATTGGAGCCTAAAGACTGCCCCATAGCGCTCAGGGCGTTGTTGGCAGCCACAGTTTCATAGCTCATAGAGCCAACCACACTCAGCCGCAGCCAGGGCAGTGGCAGACCCAGCTTTTTACTCAAAGTAATGATGCTGATGACGATGGCTACTGCCGGCGCAATAGTAAAAATGGCAGCAGTGCGGATGGTTTTTTTGATCTTGGTTTGATCCATACCAAGCTTTTTGCTTTGCCGCAAAGCCTTGATCAGGAAGTAGACGGACTGCCCCAAAACCACAGCCACCAAAAGTCCTGCGATCAAAAACAGCACAGGATGATTAACAGAAAATTCCAAAGAAAACACCTCCAAAAATAAGTTGCGAATTATTTACATAGATCCTTGATCACTTCGCCGGCGATGATCAGTCCCATCACCGAGGGGACGAAAGCGCAGGAGCCGGGCAGGGCGTTGCGCCCCTCGGGCAGCTCTGCCCAGGCAGGATCATCCGGGGGCAGGGTGCAGGCGATGGGCTCCTCTTCCGAATAGACCACCTTCAGCTTGTCGATGCCCCGTTTGCGGCATTCCTTGCGCATAATTCTTGCCAAAGGGCAAACGGAAGTTTCGTAAATATCAGCCACACGGAAGGCGGTGGGATCCAATTTGTTACCGGCGCCCATTGCGCAAATGATGGGCGTACCGGCGGTCTTGGCAGCGGTTACCAGCGCCAGCTTGCCGGTGACGGTGTCGATGGCGTCGATCACATAGTCATAGTCCTCAAAATGAAAGGAAGAGGCGGTATCCGGACCGAAGAAGGTCTGCAAGGCCGTTACACGGATATCAGGATCTATTGCGTGAACACGGTCGGCGGCGGCCTGTGCTTTGGAGCATCCCACTGTTTGGCGGGTCGCTAAGATCTGTCGGTTCAGGTTTGTCAGGCTGACGGTGTCGTGGTCAATGAGATCCAGTGCGCCGATGCCGCTGCGGGCAAGGGCTTCCACAGCGTAGCCGCCTACGCCCCCAAGACCGAATACCGCCACCCGGGCGGCTCTCAGCTTTTCCAGCCCTTCCTTGCCTAAAAGAAACTCAGTTCTGCTGTATGGGTTCATATAATCCTCCATAGATGCGTGTCATCCTGAGGAGCACAGCGACGAAGGATCTTCGCAGAAAAAAGCTGCTAAGCAGTAACGATCATGCGTAGATTCTTCGCTTGCGCTCAGAATGACACCGTTTTTGGAAGTGCATATGTTCACTTCCTGACCTCATCCTGAAATGATCGCTGGCGTGCTCCCAAATGGTTTTGTTTATGGTAACACGAAAAAAGGAAAGTGTCAATTTTGGGCATTTATAAATTGCTTTTTTTTTATTTTATGATATTGTATCTATAGTTCCATTTGTGGAGGTATTTTATGAAAGTTTCCGGAAAAGTATTATGGCAGGTTTTTTCCTCCTTTTTCAGGATCGGGGCATTTACCTTTGGCGGCGGCTACGCCATGATCCCGCTGATTCAGAATGAAGCAGTGGAAAAACGCCACTGGGTCACCGATGAGGATATTTTGGAGGTGGTGGCGATCGCGGAATCTACGCCCGGTCCGATCGCTATCAATTCGGCAACCTTCGTTGGCTATAAGGCGGCAGGCATTTTGGGCTCTGTCTGCGCCACACTTGGTGTAGTGCTGCCCAGCTTTGTGATCATTTTAGCCCTTTCCTTTGTGCTGCGGCAGTTTCAGGACCTGACGGTGGTGCAGTACGCCTTCAACGGCATTCGCGCCGGCGTTTTGGCGCTGCTGCTGAAATCTCTGTGGACGATGTACCAAAAGAGCCCCAAGGGTTGGGCAGGCTATCTGGTGATGGCTGCCGCCTTTGTGCTGACTGCAGTTTTGGATGTAAACGTGATCTTCGTGGTCATTGGCTGCGCTGTTTTTGGTGTGGTCAGCTCCTTGTATCTGCAAAGGAGGGAAAGCAAATGATCTTTTTGGAACTGTTTCTGACCTTTTTTATGATCGGTGCGGTGACCTTTGGCGGCGGCTACGCTATGCTGCCCATGATCCAGGAGCAGGTCAGCCTGCGCTGGGGTGATCTGATCACTGAGGAAGCGCTGATCGACTTTGTGGCAGTCAGCGAATCCACGCCCGGACCCTTTGCCATCAATATGGCCACCTATGTGGGCTCTGTGGTGGGCGGTCAGGAGGGGGGCGTTCTGCTTTCTGTCGTTGGCTCATTCTGTGCCACTATGGGCGTGGTGCTGCCCAGCTTTATCATTATTCTGATCGTTGCGAAAAGCTACGAAAAATTTAAGGAAAACCGGATCGTTAAGGGCTGTATGTCCGGGCTGAAGCCTGCGGTGGTGGGTCTGATCGGCGGCGCGGTGATCAGTGTGATGCTGACTGTGTTTTTCCCGGCAGGCTTGTCACTGGCTGTATTCACCACCTCCGGCTTTTACGTAAGCCTTGCCATTTTTATTGCTATGAGCATTTTGGCGTTTAAGAAAGTCCACCCCATTTTGATCATCTGTCTGTCGGCAGTTATTGGTATAGCCGCCGGATATTTGGGATTATAACTGGAGGTATCGTTATGTTTTATCAAACCATCGATTTAAAAGAAAAATTTCCGGCTTTGGCGGAGAAAAGCAATCAGCCCACTGTAACGGTATATCTGCCGGATAATATTGATGAAATGGGGCGTGGCGATTGGAAAAAGCCCTGTATGGTGATCTGTCCCGGCGGCGGCTACGGCTATTGCAGTCAGCGGGAGGCAGAGCCGGTAGCGTTACATTTTCTGACTGAGGGCTATAATGTTTTTGTGATCAATTATTCCGTTTGCCCTTACTGCTTTCCTGTCCAGCTTTTGGAAGTGGCAGCAGTGATGGAGCTGATTTATGAAAACGCCGAAAACTGGCGCTGCGACACCTCTAAGGTTGCCATTATGGGCTTTTCCGCAGGCGGTCATCTGGCGGCTCATTATTCCAACAGCTATAACATCCCGGAGGTCCGCGCTGTATTTCCCCAGAGCAAGCCGGTGCAGGCTTCGGTGCTTTGCTACCCGGTGATCACCGCGGATCCGGCTTGTGCCCATATGGGAAGCTTCCAAAACCTTTTAGGTGTGGAGAAGCTGACACCCCAGCAGGAAGACGGTTTCTCCTGCGACAAACTGGTTTCGGATCAGACACCGCCGGCGTTTTTATGGCACACCGCCACAGATGGCTGCGTGCCGGTGGAAAATTCTCTGCGCTACGCACTGGCGCTTTCCCGGCATCAAATTCCATTTAGCATGCACATATATCCTGTGGGGGATCACGGTCTTTCCACGGCAGACCACCGAACCAACGGTCCGCTGCCGGAAGCCGTTGGCGCTGCCGCGCATTGGATCGCCGACTGTAAAAAGTGGCTGCAGCTTGTTTTGAATTAAATATCAAGAGGGTGCCCGAAAAAGGCACCCTCTTATTGTAGTAAACTATTGTTTTGCGCATAAAAGGCTCCCCTGTAGGGGAGCTGTCATATTGCCGACTTTAGGCAATATGACTGAGGGGTTAACGGAAACATAATAATGCAAAATGATACCTCTGTAAACCCCTCCGCCCAGTGCAGCAACAAAATCGGTCCTCGATGGGCCGATTTTGTTGTAAAAATGTGCAAATTATAAATATTTTCGCCCATCGAGGTCGAAAATATTTACGGACTGTCGAGGATGCCAGTCCCTACATTTAGTGCTGTACATTCTAATTTAGGATAGAGAGATTAAGAAGTGGCAGAGCAGGGGAGCAGTACGTTAAAGCGGTTGCCGGTTTCGTTGCTTTCTGCCCAGATCTCTCCGCCGTGCTCCTGCACGATCCGCTGGGCAATGGATAGACCCAAACCAAAGCTGCCGGTGTTGGTCCGGGCGGTATCGGAGCGGTAGAACCGCTGGAAGATCTTTTTCAGCTCGTCCCTCGGGATGGGCGTTCCGGGATTGGAAACAGTGAGCAGGCACTGATTTTTCCCTGTTCTTCTGAGCTGCAGCTCCACGACACCGTGTGAAGAATATTTTCGTGCATTATCCAGCAAAATATCTGTAAGCTGCCGCAGATGCTGGCTGCTGCCCTGAAGCAGAATATCCGGCTCTACAGTATTTTCCAGAATCATTCCGTTTTCAAAGAAAACCGGTTCAAAGGGCAAAATGCTGTCGGACACGATTTTGCTGAGAGAGATCTCCTCAAAATTGGTGCGGATCTGACCGTTGTCTGCTCTTGCCAGATCCAGCAGACCTTCAGCCAAACAGCGCATCTGCCGGCTGCTGGAGAGAATGTTCTGGGTAAAGTGTTGATGCTCTTCTTCGTCATAATCGGTGCTTTGCAGCAGCTCTGCATTGCTGATGATCACGGTCAGAGGTGTTTTCAATTCGTGGGAGGCATCAGAAACAAATTGCTGCTGTTGCTGCCAGGCCTGATCTACGGGCTTGACTGCCCACCTTGCCAGCAGTATACTGATAAAGGTAAAAGCTGCCAGCGCGATCAGCCCGGTAAAGAAGCTGGTCTGCAGCAGGGAAGTCAATGCCGCTTTGTTGCTGGAAACATCCACAAAGGTGATCCGTTGTGCGGTCAGCGAACGTGTGACAGTGTACTTCAGGTCATATTTTTCAATCGTGCCGGTGGTTTTTCCTGTCGCATACACCTGTTGGATCAATTCCTCAACAAACTGCGTATCGGAAATGTCGTAGTGGGTATTGCCGGAGGCCACCACTTCGCCCCAGCTGTTGATCTGCAGGGTAAAATAGGGAAGCTGTACACCCGGGTCTGCATTTCCCGGATCCCGGATATTTTGGGACAGGCTCTGCAGCATCTGATTGCTTTTGTTGTCCAGATCTGTCCTTGTAAAGTGAAAGATCAGACCGAAAATGATCAGCAGCATCGCTGTGACGATGATCATATTAATTAAGATAAAACGCTTGCGCAGTTTTTTCAGCATTCTTTTTCAACCTCCAGATGATAGCCCAGCCGGCGTATGGCTATGATCCTTACATTGGAGCCGATGGACAGGAGCTTTTTACGCAAAAAGCCCACGTACACCTCCACGTGATTTTCCACGGCGTTGGAATCGTAGCCCCAAACCCGTGCCAGCAGAACTTCTTTTGTCAGATTTCGCTCCTGAGACTGGAGCAAAAAGCGCATAATATCAAATTCCTTTGCGGACAGACGGACACTGTTTTCGCCACAGATCAGCATAGAGGTGGACAGATCCAAGGCCGTATTGCCGTAGGTCAGCTCGTCCACCTGATTGCCCTGCCGGCGCAAAAGCGCGTTGATGCAGGCTAAAAGCTCCCGGGTATCAAAGGGCTTGGTCAGATAGTAGTCCGCACCGGCGTTGAGCCCGGCGATCCGATCCTCCAGCCCGGATTTGGCAGTGAGCATCAATATGGGGGTACTGCAGCGGCGGCTGCGCACCTGCCGTGCAACCTGATAACCGTCCAGTTTGGGCATCATTACATCTAAAATAAGTAGATCATAGATCCCCAGCAGGGCATAGTCGGCGCCGCTTTCTCCGTCATAGCAGACTTCCACATCAAAGCCCTTTTTCTCCAAAAGCACTTTCAAAGAGTCGGCAAGCCGCACTTCATCTTCAATGATCAAAATTTTCATAAGGGTACGCCTCCATTATGTAGTACCATTATAATATATTGTTGCACTGAAATAAAGCTGAAATATTAAAGGATACCCATAAAAATTTCATCATTCACATTCTGTTCTTAAAAATTTCAGGATAAATTCAGCATAAGCTTATAAAATGAAGGCAGACAACGAAAAGGAGCAAAAATTATGGATAATGAATTTGAATATCAAAACCCTGAAAATGGGCGGCCCCAGCCGGAGGAGGTCTTGGAGCCTGTGCAGGAGCAAGAGCCGGTACAGGAGCCGATAGAAGAAATACCGGCAGAAGAAACACCGGTAGAGGAGATGCCCCGTTTTGAGCCTTCTGCTTCAGAATACCGCTGGGTACGGCCTTCCCAGCCTCAAGAGCCGGTGATGCAGCCTGCGCCTGAGAAAAAGAAAAAAGAAAAGAAGGGTATGACTGGCGGCAAGGTGATCGCCTTGGCACTGTGCTGCGCTCTGATCGGCGGCATCGTAGGCGGTATTGGCAGCGCATTGTTGCTGAAAGATGATAATAAAACAGAAGAACTTCCTGAAAACACCAACATTTCCAATGTGCTGGAAGGCCTTCGGGAAAGTACGGTTATCGAAGTCCATCAGATCGACACCAGCAAGCAGATGACCACTGCTGAGGTCTATGCTGCCAACGTAAATTCCACCGTTGGCATTACTACGCTGGTCACCACAAACTATTGGGGCTATCAGTCCACATCCCCGGCATCCGGTTCCGGCTTTATCTACAGTGATGACGGCTATATTCTGACCAACTATCACGTGGTGGAGGGCAGCAATTCCATTACCGTATCTATGTATGACGGCACTACCTTGGATGCACAGCTTGTAGGCTACGACGAAAATAACGATATTGCCGTTTTGAAGGTAGAGGCTGAAAATCTGGTGCCGGTGGTCGTCGGTGATTCCGACAATGTGAATGTGGGCGATCCGGTGGTCGCTATCGGCAATCCCTTGGGCGAGCTGACCTTCTCTCTGACTGCCGGTGCAGTCAGCGCCCTGGATCGGCAGGTGACCTTCAGCGACGGCCTGGTTATGGATCTGATCCAGACAGACTGCGCTATCAATTCCGGCAACTCCGGCGGTGCGCTGTTCAATCTTTACGGAGAAGTCATTGGCATCACCAATGCCAAGTATTCCGGCAATTCCAGCAGCGGCGCCACCATTGACAATATCGGCTTTGCCATCCCCGTCAACCGGGTGCGCTCCATTGTGAACAGCATCATTGAAAAAGGCTATGTGGTCAAACCCTATATCGGCGTGAGCATCGTGGATGTGAGCGAAGAGACGCAGAGCTACGGTCTGCCTCAGGGCGCAGCCATCCGTTCTGTGGACGAGGGCAGCCCTGCCCAAAGCTGCGGCTTGCAGACTAATGACATCATTACCCATGTTAACGGTGAATCCATCACCAGCTCTTCAGAGCTGAAAAAATATGTTACCGATTCTACACCCGGCGATGTACTGCGTCTGACACTGTGGCGTCAGGGGCAGACGCTGGAGGTGGATCTGACCGTTGGTGAAAAGATCCAGACGGCTGTGGAAGAAGAAAATCAACAGCAGGAGCAACAACAGTCCATCCCCAATTTCTCCTGGGGCGGCTGGTAATGTGAAGTCGATATAAATCCCTCCCGGGATTTTCGATATTTCCCTTCGGGAATCGATATGTTGCTTTGCAACTTCTGTTGCGGTGCCCGGCAGCATCCTCGGTGACAAGCACCGTCGTCATCTGCCGACCGCGGCCACTCGCTCAGGTCGCTGTTTCCGCCACTGGCGGTGCTCCCATCGCTCCCAATTTGCGCTGCGGCGCGAGGGGGATTTATATCATATCGAATTTACCGTCAGGTAAATATATCGATTTTGCCACAAGGCAAAAATATCGATTTCGGAAAGCGAAAATATCGACAAAAAATCGGCACATTCGTGCCGATTTTTTCGGTTATGTTATTCTGCAGACGGGGTTTCGGCGGGCTGGATCAGCTGACCGTCCTCATCGTAATCATGGGGAAATACCTTCATAAAGCCCTTTTCAACGATCTTACTGTGGAAAATGGCGATGGTGCAGGGCGCGAATATGATCAGGAATGTGGTAATGGGGTGAATGAAGCAGACTAAGACGCATACAACCAGGATCACCAGCAGCAGCAAGGTTCTGGGGAAAAGGCCAATGGATATCCGCAAGGCGTTTGCGTGCAGCTTAACAAAGCGGTTGTAGTAGCGGGATTGAAGGGGCACCAGCCAGACGATCAGTCCTAAGGGTGACAGCAACATAATCCGGTATACCAAAGATAATGCGGCAAATGTGGAGTCGTTTTCAGCGGCAGTCAGCACAATGCGGTCACCCAAAAAGCCAATAGCGGCGATCAGCAGCCAGAACAGGCTTAGGGGTATGCCCTGCTTCAGTTCCTTCCAAAAGGTGTGGAAAAACCGCGCGTAGCAGCCCCGGGTATCGGGCATCAGGTTGCGGCTGACTGCGTCATACAGGGCGCAGGATGCGGGAATGATGGTGATGATGGGCAGGCTGCACAGATACCAGAAAAAGGAAAGGATCATAATTTCCGGAATCTTACCCACCCAGTGCCAAAAGGGTCTGTCCATATCAAAAAGAGAATTAAACATCAGTAAAATACGCCTCACTTTTTTGTGTTTGAAATAGTATAACACATTTTTTTGAACTTGTCATTACATCTGGAGAAAAAAGTATTTTTGGCAAAAAAATTTACTTTTTTACCGGTGTTCAAGGGTGTTTACATAATATATTTCTTTAGGAAAAATTACAATCTTGTAATTTTTGTCTTGATTTTTTAGGTAAAAGGTGGTATAATGCCAACGATTTGCGGTTTTGAATGACCGAGATGAAAGGAGTTGTGCACTGTTTGCTGAAGAAGTTTTTGGCATTATTCTTGTGTCTTGCGCTGCTTGTTGCAGCACTGCCGACGCATACATCGGCGGCTACAGAAAGTGAGAAAGAACGCATCTGCAACCAGATCACAAAAATATATTGGAAGACACTTTCATCCTCCGGCAGAGGCTCTTTACAGGGCTATTGCGGAACGATGGCCGGCTATGAGCTGTATCATTTGGGTATTACCGATATTCCGTTGACCTACAACGGCAATGATATGTACGATGTGCTTTATGAAAGCGAACATATCTGCGAGGGCTACAATCCCCAGTACTATCCTGCCACAGCTTATTCTTTGGAGGAAGCACTCAATACCATTACAAACGGCGGTCGCAGAGATGTCTATAACATTATGGTAGGCTTCAGCTGGACCTCTACCGCCGCAGGCAGCCGCTACGGTCACGTGACGGTGATCCACGCGATTTTGGACGGTATGGTGTACTTCACCGAAGGCTTTATGACACCCTTTAACTCAGATCCAAGTCAGCCGATGATCTGCACCATCGAAGAATTTGCGGAGTACTACGACAGATGGACATCCCTTGAGGGTGTGATCTATTTTGGAAGCCCCAATCAGATCGATGGCTGCGAGGTATACAGCTGCAATATGTTCCTGGCTTCTGAGGAGCCTGTGACACTGCTCACACGCCCCAATATGGAGGAAGCAGAAAACGACCGTACCGTTCCTGCGTCTGAGCGTCTGCAGGCATCCGCGCTGTGTGTGGACGCAAACGGGAATCAGTACTATCAGATCGTTGAAGAGGATAATTACTTCTATGTTCCTGTTGAACAGATGGAACCGGTGGTATTTATCCATAATGATTTGACAGCAACCGGTATCAGTTTGCCCAGCCAGTTGAAGGAAGGAGAGGATTTCTCCCTTTCCGGCGTGGTCCGCAGCCGTTATACCAAGATCTACAGCGTTGTTTTTCAGGTTTTAAATATGGCCGGCGAAACGGAGCTTTATTATGAGATCCAAAAGGACAGCTATATGGTGGATCTGAGCGCAAGATCCATTAATCAGCAGGTGGATATCAGTATTTTGGAGCCGGGCTGCTATACATACCAGATCTACTGCAATATGCTGAATTATTACTGCGAAGATGGCATTATTATGGCCAATGTGGATCAGGTGGTTGCTGCCAGCAGCACCTTTACCGTGGGCGAAGCAAAATTGCAGACACCCAAGGCGGTGGATGCTGTTGCTTACACGGCAGAAGAAGGCTGGCAATATGAAAACGGCAGCTGGTACTATTATGAAAACGGCCAGCCCCGGATAGGCTGGTTCTGCGATAACGGCGTGGATTACTACCTTCAGGAAAGCGGTGCTGCCGCCACCGGTTGGAAGAATATCAACGGCAAAGACCGTTACTTCTCCGAAACCGGCGCGATGCGTATCGGCTGGCTGGATACCAATGACGGACGGTATTATATGCTCAGTAACGGACAACCTTCCAAGGGCCCCACAGAGATCGACGGACAGACTTATATGTTCGATGAAAACGGCTTGCTGGTGACCGATGCGGTGGTTGTTTACGAATGGTCCACATACCAGACCGATAATGAAGGTATCGTGACCTCAGTTTATTAAAAAAACAATGGACTGCTCAATTTGAGCAGTCCATTATTCGTTAAAATTCACGCCACGGCATTGAGTCCAGTATTGCAATGCTTTGGCAACATCTTGCTCCGGCAGGTCAAAATAATCTGATAGCTGCCATAGCTCTGCGCAGCCATCGGCAAAAGCACAACGAAAGTCTGCTACCGTCAGAAACTGCTCCGCAGACCAGCGGTTTGCCCGGTGCTCGTTGCGCTCAACAAGCTCGTAGGGGCTGTCGATCTTATGAAGGGCACCGGTGGCGGCGTGTCCCAATTCGTGGTAGCAAACGCCCCGCAGAAGCCGGGTGGACTGGATCTTGGAAAAATCCAGGAAAATAGCATAATGCCCTTGATCCCGTATGGTGGCGCCGGGCTGCGGACAGCCGTCATAGGGGATCACATCCACATTGTTGGATTTACAGTAATCGTAAAAATCAGATAATTCAAACACGTTCAGTTCCTCTAAGAATCTGCCCGCCTTTCCCGCATCAGTCGCACCATACTCCGGACAGCTTCTTTTTCTTCATCACTCAGTTCCTTGAATTCACCGTAGAAAGCCACATCCACCTGATCCAGCACATCCGCAGGCTCCTCCTGTCCTAAAAGCTGTCCAACCGTTACGCCCAGATAAGAGGCGATCTTTTGGGCGGTTTCGGCATTGACACCTTTTTTTCGACCCATTTTTAAATCGGTCATCAGACCGCGGCTCAAACCCAGCTCATCACAAAGACGGCCGGGACGAATACCACGCTGATCGCAAAGGGCGCTGATGCGTGTATACAGGTTATCCATATCGTTTCCTCCGGAAGCAGCGCAGGGGGCTCCTGTGCCGCGTTTAGATTCCCGGTGGGTACAAGGGACAGTACGCAGCCGGGTACAAAATAAAGTCTGTATCTTTATTTTAGTACTTGGTCGTGTACTTGTCAATGACTTTCTTCAGTATTTTTTCAGACTTTTCTTCTGTGCAGATATGGTAACACAGGATTGGTACAATAGATTGTACCGTATGAAAGATGCAAAAACTGTCGAAATCTGTCGAAGAAAAAAGAAAAATTTGGATTGTTGTCGAAATGGGTCAAAAGCTGTCGATAAAATCTACTTGACAAAGTAAAGAACCCTATGCTATAATACACAAGCACTCAGGAGTGCAAATATCGCGGAGTAGAGCAGTTGGAAGCTCGTCGGGCTCATAACCCGGAGGTCGTAGGTTCGAGTCCTGCCTCCGCAACCAAAAAATGCAGTCGCTTTTAGCGGCTGCTATTTTTTTGGTTGCAATGAAGCGCACCTAACGGTGCTAATGAAGAATGAAGTCGCCTGCGGCTATGAAGCGTGCCTTCGGCACATTGGGAGGCGAAAGTGCGCTTCGCTTCATATATGCCGTTAGGCTTCTGCTTCATATTGGCTTATCATCTCCCCAAAACGACCTTGGGAGAGGATTTGAACTATATGTCAGAGCAATATTGGGTGGAAAAGGCTATAATCATATGATATAATCAGTTCGATAAATTAGATTTTGTAGGTGAGAAAAATGAATGTTAGATTGATTAAATTAACAAAAGAATACTATGTTCAATTATCAGAAATGATTGATGAATGGAAATTAGACCACGAAGTAAATCAAGGCAATCGTTCTCCGTGGGCAATCTTCAAGAATGATTATCACGACTTCGATTATTATTTAGATAATTTGGAAATCAATGAACCAAAAGAAGGCAAAGTGCCAGACTCAGTTTACTTTTTGTTGGATGTTGAAAGAAATATTTTATTAGGAGCTGTAAATATCAGGCATTACTTAAATGATTACTTGTTGCAATTTGTCGGACATATTGGAGATGGTATCAGACCGTCTGAAAGAAGAAAAGGATATGCTACCGAAATGGTTCGCTTGGCTTTAATTGAATGTAAGAAACTTGGGATCGACAAAGTATTGATGGTTTGTGACAAAGCAAATATTGGTTCCGCAAAAAGCATTATAAAAAATGGTGGAATTTTAGAAAACGAATTTGTAGACGAGAAAGGGAAAACGCAACAAAGATATTGGATTGCATTAGTTTGACAAATTCCAACTTGTTGGTTAGTTTCGACCTTGATATCTTTTTTGGTGCGACGTGCCATAGAAATTGGGGTTGTCTTAAAATGATTTCGTAGGGTCACCTCTCCCGAGGTGACCGCAGCCTACATAGAAAAACAGCACGAAATTTGCGAAGATTACGCAGATTTTGTGCTGTTTTTTGCCTTTCGGACACCCGGGGACGGGTGTCCCTACGGATCAAAATGGCTGGTTTTACCTTAGTGAGACAGCCTCTTTTCTTGGCTTTTGTTTGCTTTGGACTCAAAAAATTGCGTTATCACAAATTTCTTTTTCTTATCTCCCTTATTTTCCCTTATGGGGCTTTTATTTGTTGACAGCTTTTATGAACTGCACGATCTTGGCGGCGCCTTCATAGTCGCTTGTTAACACGATACGGCATTCTGATAAAAAGGTGTTGCTTGTTTATGAAAATAATAGTGGTTGACAAAATTCTATTTCATACATATAATTGAAATTGAATAATAGTATTAATTAATAAATAACGGAGATGATATATATGGACGGTTTTAGGAAAGAGGACCTTCTGAAACGACTGGAGCGCCTGGATGAGGATGCCGATCTGCTTTTTGATGATGATCGTAGATTTCGGATGGTGATCGTTGGCGGCAGTGCCTTGATTCTGCTGGAGACCATTCCCCGTGCCACTCACGATATCGATGCATTGGATGTTTCTCCGGAAATTGTGGACCTGCTGGAAAAGTATGATATCAACACCCGTGTAGGAACGTTTGTTAACAACTTTCCGTATAACTACGATGAGCGTCTTGTTCCGGTTCGATTGAACGGTCGGCGCATTGATTTCTATACTGCATCTTTGGAGGATATTGTGATTGCAAAGCTATGCTCCGGCAGAGCAACAGATATTCAGGACATTATAGATCCCAGGGTGTTGGCGGCGATTGATTGGAAGCGGCTGAGGTACTTGGCAACTGATGAGGGAGAGGCAAAAGCTTCTGCGTTAAATCCATTCCGTTATGAAGAATTTTTAGATAGCTATAAAACTTATGTAGAGAGGTGGTGTCCATGCGAGAACTGACGTTTAAGGGTTTTTTGACACAGTATGTCAGACAGCTATCCCAGGCTGATACCAACAGCTTATATAAATTAGCTGCGGAAGCAGCATGCGACAACCCCAGGCTCCGGGAACCGCTGTTTTTATATGCTCTGTATTCCGGAAAGCTGTCCGTTTTGCTGCAGGCCTCAAAGAATCCTGCGCTGTTCGCTATGTATAGCCAGGCTGCGCAATATAGCGCTGAGCGTATGACCTCTCTGTTAGAAAATGGATCTTCAGTTTTACCCAATGAGTACCATAAGGTTTGGCGCAGTTTTCTCAGCCAAAAGAATAGAGGTCAGGCAGACGATCATACCAAAGAGCTGATACGACAGAAGGTGAAGCGTCTGCAAGAAAAGTATGGTGTTTCCAATTATCGCATCTATACGGATCTGCGGTTGAACCCCGGCAACCTGAATGCCTGGCTCAAGCACGGTCACAGCGATAAGGTCAGCCTGGAGACTGCAAGACGAACCTTGCGCTATGTGGAGCAAGCGGTTATGTAATTGCAACGAAAATCGTATGAAATGAGGCTTGCAAATGGCAACGAAAGTATATACATTTCATATTGCTTACGCAAAGGCGAAATAGAGCAAATCGAAGAGAGGTATGCACCGTTCTGGGAAGAGTGGTAATATCAACCGGTTTAAAATGCAGCACAAATGATCAAGCGCAACGCCCCACGATTTTTCGTTGCATTTTGGGTATGTTGCAGCCATAGCCGGGTACTCCGCCATAGAAATTGGGGTTGTCTTAAAATGATTTCGTAGGGTCACCTCTCCCGAGGTGACCGCAGCCTACATAGAAAAACAGCACAGAATTTGCGAAGATTACGCAGATTTTGTGCTGTTTTTTCGTTCCGGACACCCGGGGACGGGTGCCCCTACGGCTCATAATGGCTGGTTTTACCTTAGTAAAATAGCCTCTTTTCTTGGCTTTTTGTTTGCTTTGTACACAAAAATGTTGTATTTTTACACTTTATTCGCAAACGGTTTTTGCAACGCGTACCACAAGCTTGCGCCTGTGAGTGTGAATTGCTGTGACAAAGCTAAGATTGTCAAATGCCTTTATATGATGTTTGACTTTATATCTCCATGGTATCCAGTTCGTGCAAGCTTCCATCATAGAAGAGGGTCTTGACTTCATATTTGCCAAAGGTATAAGCTTGTGTATCCTTACCCACGGTGACGGTTGCTTTCTGAGCGTCTTTATAGTTGTTGATCAGTCTGAGAATATAGCCGTCCTTTTTGTCCGATTTTTTCATAGTGACGAGGGAAATATTCTTATTGGAAACGGATACATTAAATTTGTTTTCAGAATCCGTTTCGCCCAAGGGGAAAACATTGACCGCATAGGGCTTGCGGTTAAATTCGTTTGCCTTTCTGTCAAGCTCTGCTTCATCACAAACAGATACGCGGAAGAAATAGTTGTGTTCAGCTTGATCCATCTTCCTTGTAAATCTGTCGTGGGGGATGAGCAGCCGGTCCTCAATGGGGTGGGCGCAGTAGGTGGTGCCTCTTACCAGAGAAAGATACAGTATACCGTCTTCAAAATGTCCGCCGTAACGGCTCTTGTCGAAAACGGAAACATATTTCTTACCGGATTCCACAGCAGTAAAGCGGTGAGAGATGATTTCTCTGCCGTCTGCAAATAGCTCATCTGTACCAAAAGCTGTCTGGCCAATCACCTTGCCCGCATTCAGAACAGGAACTGCCAATTTTATCATCTTATTTGCATCGTTAAAGAACAGCGTCACATTAACATCCACATCGTCATTGTTCTTATAGATGCGGTACTCAATCCGCGCTTTGCTGTTTTCTTTTTCGAAAAACGCCTCAATGCCCAAATAAATGTCACCGTCTTCAATGACCTGAATGGATTTCATATGGCTGAAAACACCGCTGGGATTCTCGGAAAGGGCAAAAGGCTCCGGATTGACCCCGACTCGCTTTAACTGGTTCTTGCCCATGGCCCAGGGATCCGGGTTATCATCAAACATTGTCAGAGAAAAGCCGTTTTGAATATATTCTGTTCCGTCTATGCGATAGCTTTTTAAAAGACCGGTATTTTTGTCGATCTCAACATATTTATGACCGTTATCAAAAATAAGAGAATCTGTCAATTTCGGCTTTGCCACCGGAACAGTTTCAATATAAACGCTGTACCGCTTCATACTCATAGGCGGCAGCTTTGCTTCAAAGATGATTCGCTTTCTCCAGTCCAAATTCAGATTGCTTTCTTCTTTGATCACCTGATAGGGGATCGGTTGATCATCATCCCTGACCAAAATGCAGGACACATCGGTGGTGGACCAGTTCTGGTCTGCCAGCATAAATTCACATTCTACATTGTCTGTCAGCTCGTAAGGATGGGGGTTGAATACCACAATGGGGTATTCGCCCTCTTTTGCTGTGGGCTGCTCCTGACAGAGCGCAAAGTAGGCCTTTGTTTTGATTCTTGTGGCGTCCAAAAGGCCGTGATTGAACAGCATCAAGCCGTTGTCCTCGCCGGCTTTAATGGAAGAGCCGGGGAGCACATCGTGAAATTCGCCGTTTAAAAGATCCTCAAAGCAGGCATACAGCTTTTCCTTGGGGTAATCCATCAAGCCCTTGGCGCTGGCGATTGCCGACATAATTTCTGCAAGATACAGCTCGTTTTCCAGCTCCAAATGCTTTTGCTTGACGCAAATGGAGGAGGTATAACAGCCGGGCATAGAAATATAAAGGGATTTTTCTACCGTGTAGGAAGGGTCAAGCTCGGCAAAAAACGCCTCCGGCGTGGAGTGCAGTATTTCATACTTGCTGTCAGCTTGCAGCAGTTTTTCAATATCAGCCAGGTCTTTGTCAGAGGGACCGCCGCCGTGATTTCCAACGCCCCACATTATGCAGGTCACAGCTTCTTTTTCACGGCATTTCAGCTTCTCCAAAATGGCTTCCGCGGTAGAGCCCAAGGGGGAGTTGTAGCCGTCCGGGGAGCGGTATACCTTGATCTTGCTGCCGTCAAAGCCTTCCCACAGGAAAATATTTTCTTCAATATGGATTTCGTCGGTGTGGGGACGGCAGATGATCAGACTGTCCTGCCCGCATTTTCTCAGGATCTGCACCAAACCCCGGGTATGACCAAAGGCATCCACGTTAAAAGCGGTTGTGGGGGTTACGCCAAATTTTTCACGGAAATAATCAAAGCCCATTTGAATTTGCCGGACAAAGCTTTCGCCCATAGGCATATTGTCATCCGGCTGCAGATACCAACCGCCGATAATGCGCCACTTTCCGGCCTTTACCAACTGCTTGATTTTCTCAAACAATTCCGGCGCATATTCTTCCACGTATTTATATACAGTTACCTCGTTGTGACAAAATATGTAATCATATTTGTCTGCTAAGTTAGCGGCTGAGCGGAAGGTTGACAGGACTGCGCTGACGCCTTCCTGCCAGTCCCACTGCCAGATGGGGTCAATATGGGCGTTGCAGACCAGGTGTACCCGCTTCTTTTTCATAATCATTCCTCCGGGGCAGAAGCTTTCTTGTTTTGTGCCAGCATCTCTCTGTAATGAGATGGAGACATTTCATATTTTTGCTTGAATAAGCGGCTGAAATGGGCGCTGTCGCAGAAGCCGCAATCGTTGGCAATAGCGGTCAGGGGATTATTGGTGTGCTTGAGCATGGATTTTGCCTGCCTGAGCCGGTAATTCTGAATGTAAACGATGGGCGGGCAGTTAAAAAGCTGCTTAAAATAGCGGATGTAGGACGACCGGGACATACACGAAATTGTATAAAGGGTCTGCAGCTCGATTTTCTCGCCGTAGTTTGTGTGGATGTATTCCACGGATTTCAAAAGATCGAACAGATAGCGCTTGCCGTCCTTATAGGAGGATTTTTCATCCTCGATCATATCACAGATCTTGGCGATCACATACAGCGCCAAATGCTCTTTCTTTTGCTCTGTATTGTTTTTACATTCTGTCTCCAGCAATGCCAATTCATTAAATATGCGGGTCAGATTGTAGTTTTCAGAAATATTGATGTGCAGAAAGCTGTTTATCAGGTTTTCCTGACTTCTGATCATTGGATCGATGTTAAACAGGATCTGATAACCTACCAGCTTGCTTAAATAGGATTCGTACTTCCTGAAAAATTCTTTATGAAAAAGCAGATGGAAGATCGAATAGGTTTCAGAATTAAATATATAATTATGACTGATCCTGGGCGGCATAATAAAAACATCGCCGCTGGCAATATAAAATGTGGAATTGTTGACATAATGCTTTCCGTTGCCGGACATTACGATATTCAGCTCGTGGAAATTGTGGGTGTGCGCGGGTGTACGCTCGTAGGTCTCATTGTGGAAGTATGCCTGCACGATCTCATTGGACTTGAAGACCTTATCGTCAGTAAAGTGCTTGGATGTATCCATTAAACCGCCCCCCTTTTTGAAGATATTATATATTCGAATTATGAACATTTCAAGATGCCGTTAAAAGACAGAATTTTCCGTACAGAATGGTTTTCACAATTGGAATTTTGGTACAACATATTAAGATTTTTAAACAATACAAAATCCAAACAACTTTGGTAATATATAAACGAGAAAAAATACAGCAAGGAGTGTCAAATTGTGAATATGAAACAAAAAAAGAGTTTAAAAGCAATTTTGATTATACTATGCGCGCTTGTTGTGCTGGCTGCAGTTGCTGCTGTCATTTTGTTTAACGGCGGCAAAGACGGAGGGGAAGACCAGACCCTGGGTATGTCCTTCCGGGAAGACAGAGTGACGGTAGAAAAGTTCGAAACCTATGCGCTGGAGCTTCAGGGCGCAGAGGGCAAGGAAATTGAATGGAAGTCCAAGGATGAAGAAATTGCCACGGTTGAAGGTGGCGTTGTCTGCGGATGGAAAAAGGGAACCACCCAGGTCCTTGCCTGCGTAGACGGCGCGGAAATTTCCTGCAATGTTGCGGTTTCGGATAATCAGTATGTGCCGGTGATCGATCTGGGCGATCGGGACGAGCTGACCATGGACATCGGCGGCGCATACGGAATGAAGCCCGTTTTGTACTATAACGGAAATGCCTACACCGATGTGGAATATACATATTCCAGTACTGGAAGCGCAGTCACAGTCGACGAAGCCGGTGTGATTACAGCCGCTGAAGAAGGCGAAACACTGGTTTGCGTAGAGGCAAAGTGGCGCCGCAATGTGGTTCAGGCGTCCATGGCAGTTCGGGTTATCGATGCTTCTACATCCATTGAAGTATCCGACAAGGAATTTAACATCTATTACAATGGCAGAGGCGCGGATTACCCCTCCAGCGTGGATCTGGGCATCTCTGTCTTTGATAAAGATGAGCCGATACAGGAGCAGGATGCTTCCATAGCATACACAGAGCTGATCATGGAAGGGGATCTGGCAGGCGCCGCCTATGTTGAAAACGGCGTTGCCCATGCAGCCCAGATCGGTATGACCCATTTTATTGCCGAGTATACCCCTGCCGAAGGAACAGCTGTTCGTTCTACTGTGTTTGCAGTGAATGTGCATCAGTCTCCTTATGACAAATATATGAAGCCTATCGAAGGCGCGGAATACGAATCCTTTATTACCCCCATGAACCCCATGAACACGGTCAAGTGGGACGATGAGATGGGCGCCTTCCATTTGACAAATATCAATGATGCCGAAGATGACGGCCGGGCATTCCTGTTCAGCCGCGAATACATTGAAAACATCATTCGCTACACGGATGCAAAGTCCATCGTGTTCGAAGTAAAGCGCGATGGTATTGACAACGGTTCAGCGGCGCCGGATGAAGTGATCTTCCAGGGCTTCTATCCCGAGTGGTATGATGCAGCAGACTATATGCGCATCGACAGCACCGGCGAATGGACCAAGATCGAGATCTTCTTCGATGAGATCCCTCTTGATAAGGATGGCAACCGGAAGGCCATTCTGCTGCTGAGCACCAAAGAGGGTATGTATATCCGCAATATCCGTCCTATGACAGAAGGTTCGTTCCTGACCATGGATCTGGAGTTTACCACATTGGGCGGCAACTGGACCAAGGATGTTGAGATTGGTCTTTATCCCCATTCCTATGAAGGCGGCATCAACGAGTATAACAACAGAGTCACAATCAAAGCAGGCGTCAAAACAACGGTCAAGGTCCGTTTGGATGATTTCCTGGAGGGCGGAAAAGTACCCGGATTTGGACTGGTTGTCTATGGTGGACCTGCGTGGGATGCCAAGCTGCCTGATGGCTATACGCCTGACAGACATACACTGAAAATTACCAATTTGCGGGTCACCGGCGAACAAAACTACAGCCTGGACCTGAGCACAGCCTCCTGGGCAAGCGGTAAGAACGGTACCGGCTTTACGGACGCCAACGGTTCCGGTATACCCTCTTATGAGGACGGCGCAATTATCATTACAAACGGCTTCTGCTATGACGGCCATAAGTTCACACTGGACAGTGAAGAGGCCAAAAACAGATCCTATCTCTACCTGGATATGCTGATCGACACCTTGGGTGGCGACTGGACCAATGACATTGAGGTTCGCTTCTATCCCTACGACTTCGAGGGCAACCCCCATGAGGTATATACGGATAAGATCGTTTTAAAAGCAGGTGAGCCCAAAACTGTCAGACTGAATGCGGATGCATATCTGATCGACGGCGAGCTGCCCGGTATCGGCATCGGCGTCTTCGGCGGCCCCACCTGGGATGCAACGCTGCCTGACGGCTATACGCCTGACAGACATACTGTCACAATTTCCAATGTCAAGCTGGAGGGCAAGCTGTCCAAGAGCATTGATCTGAGCCGCTTTGAAATGGCCAGCGGCACTGTTGACACCGGTTATACCATAGCCAATGGCTCCGGCGCAGCATCCTATGTGGACGGTGCGATCGTAATTTCCAACGGTTTCTGCTACGATTGCCACAAGATCACCTTTGACAGTGGCAAGAGTCAGGTGCCCAGCACTTATGTTGTTATGGATATGCAGATCGACACCTTAGGTGGCGACTGGAAAAATAGCATTGAGGTTCGTTTCTATCCTCACAATTTTGAGGGCAGCGCTCATGAAAGCTTTACCGACAAGGTGGTTGTCACGGCAGGCAAGAAAACCACCGTCAAGCTGAATTTGGATAATTATCTGGTAGACGGCAAGTTTACCGGCATTGGCTTTGCCATCTTCGGCGGTCCGGAGTGGAACACTGAGATATCTGACGGTGTTTACGACCGGCACACGGTGATCGTCTCCAATGTGCGCCTGGAGGGTGCACAGGAGAAGACCATTGACCTGAGCAACGCTTCTGTTGTTTCTGGCTTTGCTGAT
>CAZLLC010000011.1:0-23987 GCA_964560245.1 uncultured Oscillospiraceae bacterium
TTATTGTTTAGCGCACCATCGAAAGCGGTATGCAAGAAAGGCTCCCCTTTGAGGGCAATGTCACTTAAGGATTGCCGTCCCGAAATCCGTGTCATCGATGCGCGACCACCGGGAGTCGAAGGATCTTCGCACCGATTTTTTGCTGTGTAGTATTGAAAGTGCGAAGATTCTTCGACGCGCTGCGCTTGCTCAGAATGACATTGCTTTTTCGACAGTGCGACTTAACTTAATAACATTTCCCTTTGAGGGGAGCTGTCGAGCGAAGCGAGACTGAGGGGTGGTAAATCTGCACGATCAGCAAAACACCCCTCAGTCAGCGGCTCGTACCTCGCCGCTGCCAGCTCCCCTCAAAGGGGAGCCTTTGCTGCGCTAAATTCTGATTTAGTTTATCAGGGGCTGTATAAACAGCCCCTGATTTGATTATTGCAAATAATTATGCGGGAATAATGAAGCAGGCGCTGCCAGGTGCCAGAGTTGCAGTGTAGGCACCGTCAGTCAGTTCAACCAGTTCGCTGGTGAGAACGCCGTCTACATTGGTATACACTCTTGCACGGGTGCAGTCTGCGAAGGACACGGTCACAGTGTTGTTGCCGGTAACGGCTGCAGGGTCATTGTAGTTGACCAGCATATAGCCGTTCAGGGTATCCTTAGTAAAGCAGCCAACAATGGCATCATCTGTGGAGCTGACAGTGTTCAGCACACCATTAGTGGCATCTGTCAGAACCAGGTCTGCAACGCTATCAAAGGCATCGCCATTATGATTGTTGGTGCTGCCGGCAACGGTCATAATGCCATTCCAGGTGAAGGCATTGACCAGGTTGTCGAAGCACAGTGCTTCGTTGCCTTCCTTGACGATGTCGTAAAGACGCTTGGTGCCATCGGTATTCATAATGGCATTGAAATCGTCGTTGGAATTGTAAGCAAAGTATTCGAACAGATCCGCGCCCATTGCCATACCGGTGTACAGCTGCAGGGAAACTTCAGCAGCAGAGGTGATGTCACGGGAGGTATTGTTCTTCAGATCGGTAGCCTCAAAGGTTTGGATACACAGACCGAAATCGTCCTCACCGGCAACCTGCGCTGCGATCAGACAGTTCAGCAGATAAGTATCCTGAATGCCGCTTTCAAAGGTACCGCCGATTCCAAAGAATCCACCGTATGTACCCTGATCGTGGACGAAGGGATAGTTATCGAAGCTGACGGATGTGCCGGAGGCGCTGCTCAGCTGATCGTTGAAGGTGGTCTTATAGGTCTGCAGGAAGTTTCTATAGCCTTCAATATCGATGGCGCTCAGTGTGCTGCCGTCTGTAGCAGTGTAATGATCCCAGGAAGACATAGGTACATTGTTGGAATGATAGTACTTATCAGCAAAGTTGCTGTTAAACCAATCTCTGACCGCCACCATAGACTCAAAGTCACTGGTATAGCCTGTCTGACCGGCTGCGGTGAGCAGCGCGTTGGTCTGGAAGGCTTCGTCAACCATATAGAAGCCGTCGATCTGATCCTTGTACAGCAGCAGAGCGGCAGTCAGATCGCTGGTGAAGTAATCGGCGGTATTGTGATAGTTCCGGATCCAAACATTCAGACCTGCGTTGTCCAGGTTCTCCAAAGAGGTCAGGTAGTCGTTATGCACAGTCAGGATATAATCCCGGTCGGTGGTATAGACATTATCGCCTGCCTTCAGGGTAGTGCCGGACTTCAGGATGTACTGGGTGCCGGGCTTATTATAGCCATTAAAGTTGAAGGTCAGATACACCGCGCCGCTAAGCTCGCTGTAGCTGAACCAGGCAACTGCCTGAGCACCATCGGTGGTCTCCAGAATCAAATTACCCTTAGAAGTATCGCCCAGCAGGAAGTCACCATAGCTCAGGCCTGTGGGGATATTGGTTTTCAGCTGGATATACTTGGCAGCACCGGCGCTGAGGGACAGATTCAATGTAGAAGCGTCCACGCTCCAGTTGGTGCCATCGAAGGTGAAGGTGTAGTCTGCATCCAGCAGGTACATGCTGTCGTCAGTGAAGCAGAAGAGGGCGTCCTTGGGCAGCACATAGGTCTGACCAGCCTCAAATGCAGTGTTGAAATGGAAGGAAAGCACGATGGTGCCGTCCACATTGTCCATGCCGATCCAGCCTACCTGCTGAACAGTGTTGCCGGACTGATCGATATCACAACCGTTATCCGATGCTGTGAAGTTGACACAAGGTGTATCGGAGGGCAGGTTGGTATTGACCTGGATCAGGTTGTTTGCACCGTAACGGTACTGGAAGTTCAAGCTGTCAGAGGGTGCATTAGCGGTCTGCATAGAAACGCTATAGCGCTCATCAGGACCTTGCGCGCCTGTGTGGTCCTCAGTCAGCAAAGATGTATTGAAGCCCAGCTCTTTATACTCTTGAAGCTTTGTAGCATCATTGCCATCCACAGGCAGGTCTGCAAAGGTGATGATGTCTTCGTCGCTGTTGAAGTTGCTTTCATCCAGCACATCTACCTCAGGAGCAGGCTCCTCAGCAGACCAGGATTCGCCATTCCAGTACAGCTGTACATCTGCAGGCAGTACATAGCTGCTGCCGTCAGTGAAGCCGAATACAGAACCGGCAGACAGAATATAGGACTGTCCATCAGTAAAGTCTGCATTAAAGTTGAAGGTCAGAACGATGGTGCCTTCTGCATCAGCCATACCGATCCAACCAACCTGTTGAACAGTATTGGCATCCTGCTTCAGATCGCAACCGTTTTCACCGGCGGTGAAGTTCGCAAGAGGTGTGGTTGCAGGCAAATTGGTGTTGAACTGGATCAGGTTTGCTGCGCCGTAACGGTAGCTCAGGGTAATCAGAGGCTCAGTGCCCCATGCAGAGCCGTCCCAATAGAAGCTGTAGTCTGCATCCAACACATAGCTGGTGCCATCGGTGAACGCAAATACGGAACCGGCAGCCAGGGTATAACTCTGACCAGCGGCAAAGTCAGCATTAAAGTTGAGGGTCAGCACGATGGTTCCATTGTCGTTGAGCATAGAGATATAGCCCACCTGCTGGTCACCGCCCTGGGTGATGCTGCAGCCGTTATCGCTTGCCAGGAAATCCTTCAGTGTGGTGGTTGCGGGCAAATTGGTGTTGAACTGGATGGTATTGGCATTACCCCAACGGTAGGTCAGATTGACTTCAGCGGTTTCGGGTTCTTCAGGCTCTTCGCCCTCAATAGCCCAGGAAGTGCCGTCAAATACAAAGTTGTATTCCTTGTCCAGTGCATACTTGTTGCCATCAGTGAAGCCAAAGATGGCGCCCACAGGCAGAACATAGTTCTGACCGGCTTCAAATGCACTGCCAAAGTTAAAGGTCAGCACAATGGTACCATCTGCATCCGTCATACCGATCCATGCAACATTCTTGTATGCATTGGCACTTTCGTCAATTTCGCAGCCGTTATCAGAAGTAAGGAAGTTTGCGATAGGTGTGGTGCTGGGCAGATTTGTATTGACCTGAATCAATGTGCTGGTACCGTAGCGATACTCAAAGCTCAGCGCAGGCAATTCTACAGCAGGAGCATCCTTGGACCAGTCGGAGCCGTTCCAATACAAGGTCACATCACTTGCCAGCTTGTACTGTGTGCCGTCAGTAAAGCCGAATACGGAGCCGGCGCTCAGTGTATAGGACTGACCGAAGGTGAATGAACCATTGAAATTGAAGGTCAAAACGATGGTGCCATCAGCATTCAGCATAGAAACATAGCCAACCTGCTGATCACCGCTCTGGATGATACTGCAGCCGTTGTCGGTTGCAAGGAAATCCTTCAGCGCAGTGGTATCGGGCAGATCTGTATTAAACTGAATCAGATTGGCATTACCCCAACGGTAAGTCAGATTAATATCCTTCATGGGCTTTTCTGCGACCCATTCAGAATCGTTCCAGTACAGGGTCACATCGCTTGCCAGCTTATACTGTACGCCGTCTGTAAAGCCAAAGACAGAACCGGCGCTCAGTGTATAGGACTGACCGAAGGTGAATGCACCATTGAAATTGAAGGTCAGCACGATGGTGCCATCAGCATTCAGCATAGAAACATAGCCAACCTGCTGATCACCGCTCTGGATGATACTGCAGCCGTTGTCGGTTGCAAGGAAATCCTTCAGCGCAGTGGTATCGGGCAGATCTGTATTGAACTGAATGGTGTTGGCAGCACCCCAACGGTAAGTCAGGTTCAAGTCCTTCATGGGCTTTTCAGCTACCCATTCAGAATCGTTCCAGTACAGGGTCACATCGTTTGCCAGCTCGTATACGTTTCCGTTAGTGAAGCCGAATACAGAACCGGCGCTCAGTGTATAAGACTGACCGAAGGTGAATGCGTCATTGAAATTGAAGGTCAGCACGATGGTACCGTCCACATTGTCCATACCGATCCAGCCTACCTGCTGATACTGGTTTGCAGACTGATCAATGCTGCAGCCGTTATCGCTGGCAGTGAAGTTGACGCAAGGAGTGTCAGAAGGCAGATCTGTGTTGAACTGGATCAGGTTGTTTGCGCCGTAACGGTAAGTCAGGCTGATGGAAGGCTCTTTGGCTTCCATCGTCCAGGAACTGCCGTCAAATGTAAATGTATAGTTCTTATCCAGGGTATACTTGCTGTTATCGGTAAAGCCGAACACCGCGCCCTTGGGCAGGGTGTAGGTCTGACCGGCCTCAAAGGCAGCATTGAAGTGGAAGGTCAGCACGATGGTGCCGTCCACATTGTCCATACCTACCCAGCCAAACTGCTGATACTGGTTTGCAGACTGATCAATGCTGCAGCCGTTATCGCTGGCAGTGAAGTTTGCGCAAGGTGTATCGGCGGGAATGTTGGTGTTGACCTGGATCAGGTTATTGGCACCGTAGCGGTATGCCAGGTTCAGGCTGCCGGTGCGGTTTTCTGCAACACCGGTAAAGACCTTAGCTGCATCAAAGTAGCCCTTTGCAGCCAGCAGCAGTGCCTTCATCTCGGCGCTGGTAGTTTCCTTGTTGTACATACGGGTGATGTAGTACATGGGGCTGTAGGTTACGGAGATCTCCTCTTCGCCCTTTGTTGCCTTAACAGTCATTTCCGTATCCATTTGGTCGGGGTTGATGTCAGCAACTTCAATGTAGTATTTATCGCCCTTCAGAACAGGTGCAACCTCATTGCCATCTACTGTAAAGGTGCAGCCATCCACGCCATCGGGTGCGGTGAAATAGTACCGGATGGCGACCTTGGATCTGAACACCATAGATGTGCCGTAGAAAGTAATGCCGCTGATGCTGCCGCTGGCTGTTACTGCCGGTGCTTCTGCATCGATCTGAGCATCGTTATCGATCTCATAGCCTGCATCAGCCAGGTCATCGGTCTTGTGGCCAAAATACAGCTGTGCCTTGGCGCCGTAGTTCAGCATTTCCTTAGCCAGCGCCTTGGTCTCATCGGTGTAGTTGTTCTCCAGCAGGTAATGGGCATAATCCTGCACGGAGTACACCTTCTCCAGCAGCTTGGTATCGCCGGAGGTCAGGGTCAGGGTGATGTCTTCTGTCATTTCCGGTGCGCCCAAAGACACAGAGAATTCATAGTTGCCATCATCATTGGCGGTCATACCACTGATCTCATAGTCTTTATTGCTGCCACCTGCTGTGATGTTCATCACAGCGCTTTCTATGTACTGCGATTCAACGCTGACATAGAACTGCATCGTCAGATCGTCGCCCAGGCTCAACTGCTGACCGACAACTGCGGTGCTTGCGCTTGCTTCATCAGCCAGTGCGCCTGCAGGAACAACGCCCACAAGCATACACAAAACCAAAAGGAGCGCGCAAATCTTTTTACCGTATTGCATATAGTTTCCCCTCGTTTCGTTTATTTTTGGGTATCTCTAAAAACTAATTTTTAGTCGGATGCCAGTAGATTTTGGCACAAATTAAAGTTCGGAAAATGCAGGAATACTTTGTGTATTTCAAATTTTTCGAACTGCAAAGTTGGGGCAAAAGATTTGGCAGCCCGGCAAAAAGGAGTTTTTAGAGATACCCTTTTGGAAAGGCGGTACAAAGGCACCGCCTCCCCTGAATTACTCTTGAGTGGACCATCCGGTCCCATCAAACAGAAATGTATAATCCTTATCCAAAGGGTACTTGCTGCCGTCTGTAAAGCCGAAAATGGCTCCCTCAGGCAAGATGTAATTCTGTCCTGCACTGAACAGACTGTTGAAATGCAAGGTCAGTACAATGGTGTTATCCACATTGTCCATCCCGATCCAACCGATCTGCTGATACTGGTTTGCAGACTGATCAATGCTGCAACCGTTGTCCGTTACCAGGAAATTGACACAGGGTGTTGTTGCCGGAAGATTGGTGTTCAGCTGAATCAGATTACCGGTGCCGTAGCGGTACTGAAGGCTGAGCTTGTTATTCTCAGGCTCTATCGTCTCCATCAGCCAGGCGCTGCCGCTATAGGTAAAGATGTAATCCTTATCCAGTTGGTACAGATTACCATCGGTAAAGCCGAAGATGCTGCCAGCGGACAGCGTATATCTCTGACCGGCGGTGTATGCCTGATTAAACCAGATCATAAAGTATATCTTGCTGCCATCTGAGCGCATTTTGATGTCCTTAATGCTCTGCAGATTGCCGCTCTCATCGATCTGACAGCCATTGTCCTCCACAGTAAAATCAGCAATTGGGGTGGTAAGGGGCAGATCGGTGTAGACCTGAATGATCCGGCTGTTGCCGCCCTTCAGGGTAAATCCCATAACAGGCAGCTCCTGCTCCGTAGTTTCCGGTTCGGTAGTGACCGGCTCGGTTACAGCAGGTTCGGTGGGATCAGGCTCTGCTGCGTCAGCCGCTTCCATAGACCAGTCTGTACCGTTAAAGGTAAAGGTGTAATTCTTGTCCAGTTCGTACTTGCTGCCATCAGTGAAGCCAAAGATGGCACCGGCGGGCAGCACATAGGTCTGACCGGCTGTAAAGGCGCTGTTGAAGTGGAAGGTCAGAATGATCGTGCCGGCCACATTTTCCATACCGATCCAGCCAACCTGCTGATACTGGTTTGCGCTTTCATCGATGCTGCTGCCATTGTCCGTTGTAAGGAAGTTGGCAACAGGTGTGGATACCGGCAGATTGGTGTTGATCTGAATCAGATTGTTGGAACCGTAGCGGTACTGGAAGCTCAGGCTGTTATCCCCCGGCTCCGTTGCAGGAGGTTCGGTGGGTTCCGGCTCTGTGGGCTCCGGTTCGACGCCTTCCACAGCTTCCATCGTCCATTCGGTACCGTTAAAGGTGAAGGTGTAGTTCTTGTCCAGTTCGTACTTGCTGCCATCGGTGAAGCCAAAGATGGCACCGGCAGGCAGCACATAGGTCTGACCGGCTGTAAAGGCACTGTTGAAGTGGAAGGTCAGAATGATCGTGCCGTCCACATTTTCCATACCTGCCCAGCCAAACCACTGGACCGTATTGCCAGTCTGGTCAATGCTGCAGCCATTTTGATCTGCAGTAAAGTTGACACAAGGTACAGATACCGGCAGATTGGTATTGACCTGGATCAAATTGTTGGAACCGTAGCGGTACTGGAAGCTCAGGCTGTTATCCCCCGGCTCCGTTGCGGGAGGTTCGGTGGCTTCCGGCTCTGTGGGCTCCGGCTCCACGGTTTCCGGAGTCTGCATTGTCCAATCTGTTCCATTAAAGGTAAACTGATAATTCTTGTCCAGTTCGTACTTGCTGCCATCGGTGAAGCCAAAGATGGCACCGGCGGGCAGCACATAGGTCTGACCGGCTGTAAAGGCACCGTTGAAGTGGAAGGTCAGAACGACCGTACCGCCTACATTCTCCATACCGATCCAGCCCACATTCTGATACTGGTTGGCAGATTCATCAATGTGACTGCCATTGTCCGTTGTCAGGAAGTTGGCAACAGGTGTGGTAACAGGCAGATTGGTATTGATCTGGATCAGGTTATTTGTGCCGTAGCGGTACTGGAGGCTCAGTTTTTGATCCACCGGCTCTGTTTCCTCAGGCTCTGTAGGTCCTTCCGGCTCTGCATCCAAAATCTGCCAGGAAGATCCGTCAAACTGGAATACATAATCCTTATCCAGCGGATACTGACTGCCATCAGTGAAGGCAAACAGCGCAGCCTTCGGCAGCAAATAGGTCTGCCCTGCAGCAAAATTGCTGTTAAAGTGGAAACTCAGCACGATGGTGCCGTCCACATCCTCCATACCGATCCAACCAACATTTTGATAGCGGTTTGCGCTTTCATCGATCTGACAGCCGTTATCACCTGTGGTAAAGTTCACCAGCGGTGTGGTTGCAGGCAGGTTGGTGTTCACCTGGATCAGGTTGCTTGTACCGTAGCGATAGGCAAACTGCAGATTTTCAATAATCTCCTGTTCTTCAGGCTCAGGGATCTGCTCAACCGCAGTCCAGCCTGTACCGTCCCATACAGCGTTGAAGGTCTTGGCAACCTTTACTGCTTCGGTATCGTTATAGAAGATGGCGCCTTCCATAACGGTAACGACCTTGTTTTTATGGTTGATATTCCGGATACCAACAGTTGTGGAATTCAAATATCCTTCAACCAGAGGATTCTTTACCTCTACACCCTGCAGCAGCACTGTGCCCTCAAAGCCAATGGGGGTGCTGTCCTCCAGGCAGCCAAAGTCATACACATTGGTAAACTGGATCAGGTTGTCCAGTGTATATCCGGCAGTTAGCTCTACTGTTCCAACCAATTCCAGCTTCTTGCCGTTTACGGTGACATACTGCTTTGCGGGCGGATCAGGGATCTTGTCTACCGCGATCCACTTCTCCCCATCCCACTTGGCATTGAAGGTCTTTTCCACAATTACTGCCTGATCACCGTAGTAGATGATGGCATTCTCCTTAATGGTCAGCACCTTGCCGTTATGGGGGATCTTCAGACCGATGGTGGTATTGTTGGGATAGCCCACCAGGTTGATATTCTTCTGCTCCTTGCCGTCTAAGAGCACACTGCCCTCAAAGCCAAGAGCCGTATCGTCTGCGGGTACGCCAAAGTCCTGAACATTCAGGAACTGCACCACAGTTTCAGTGGTGTAGCCTGCCTGCAGAGTCACACGCCCAATCAGTTCTTTCTGTTCGCCGTTTACAGTAATGTATTCTGCCTTGGGTGGCTCAGGGATCTCGTCTACCGCGATCCACTTCTCCCCGTCCCACTTGGCATTGAAGGTCTTTTCCACAATTACTGCCTGATCACCGTAGTAGATGATGGCATTCTCCTTAATGGTCAGCACCTTGCCGTTATGGGGGATCTTCAGACCGATGGTGGTATTGTTGGGATAGCCCACCAGGTTGATATTCTTCTGCTCCTTGCCGTCTAAGAGCACACTGCCCTCAAAGCCAAGAGCCGTATCGTCTGCGGGTACGCCAAAGTCCTGAACATTCAGGAACTGCACCACAGTTTCAGTGGTGTAGCCTGCCTGCAGAGTCACACGCCCAATCAGTTCTTTCTGTTCGCCGTTTACAGTAATGTATTCTGCCTTGGGTGGCTCGGGGATCTCATCTACCGCGATCCACTTCTCCCCGTCCCACTTTGCATTGAACGTGGTTTTCACCTTCACGGCCTGGGTATCGTTATAGAAGTAAGAGCCTTCCATAACGGTAACGACCTTACCCTTGTGGCTGATATTCTGAATACCTACTGTAGTGGAGTTCAGATAGCCCACCACATTGGGATTTTTCACTTCCGCTCCCTGCAGCAGCACGGTGCCCTCAAAGCCAATAGGGGTGCTGTCCTCCAGGCAGCCAAAGTCATACACATTAGTAAACTGGATCAAATTATCCAGTGTATAGCCGGCAGTCAATTTGACATTTGCCACCAGCTCTCTTTTAATACCATCGCTCAGAGTCACATACTTAGTTTCCGGAATGTCCGGAACTTCCGCAACAGTTTCCCAGCTTGTGCCGTTCCACTTGGCGTTGAAGGTCTTGGTTACTACCGCAGCCTGATCGCCATAGTAAATAACAGCGCCCTTCAAAATGGTCAAAACCATACCCTTATGGGGTGTTTTCAAAGCAATGGTTGTATTGTTCGGGTAGCCCACAAAGCTGGGGTTGTGCAGGAGCTCACCGTCCAGCATCACGGTACCCTCAAAGCCCAGAGGTGTATCGTCTGCATCCACGCCGAAATCCAATACATTCAGGAACTGGACTACGCCTTCTGCTGTATAACCGGCTTCCAGTTCCATCTTATTGCCTACAAGCTTTTGGGAACCGTCCTCCAAAGTCACATATTCCGGTGTGGGTGTATCCGGAATATCACTCAATACGACCCAGCTGCTGCCATTCCATTTCGCATTGAAGGTCTGCTCTACCTTCACAGCAATTCCGTTGTAGTAAATAATGGAGTCCTTCATAATGGTCAGCACTTTGCCATTATGGGCCACATTAAAGCAGATGGTATCGGTATTGAGGTAGCCGATCACATTGAAAGAGGAATCGGTCAGCTTTTTACCGTCCAAAAGCACTGTGCCCTGGAAATTTAACAATGTATTGTCTGCGGGAACGCCGAAATTATAGAACGTGGTAAACTGAACCAGATTTTTGGCAGAGTAGCCGGGCTGCAGGACGCGGGAGCCGGCGCACTGCATCGTTACGCCGTCGATCTCAATGGGATAATAGGTATTTTCCAGACAGATCTCTTTGAATGTCACTGTTACGCCGGCGTTTACCGAAGTAAAGGTCTTATTAGGTCCAAAGATCAGCTGGATGCCCTGAAGCTTTTCTGTATAGGCTGAAAGATCAATTTCAAAGCGGTGGAAATCACCGGTATTGCTCTCATCCAGCGCAATGGTTCCCAACAGCTTTCCGTTGTAGTCATATACTCTGATCTGACCGTACTGGCTGTCGCTGACGTTCATATTCAGTACCAACGTGGTATTGCTGCCCTTTGACTGAGCCTTGGGGAACTGGAACCGGACACCGGTAACCACGCCCCAGGCACCGGTACCGATCTGTACGGTCATACCACTGTCGGTCAGGGTGCAATTCAGGGAATTGGGACGGTAGCCATTGTGCTCTGCATCGGTGCTGAAGCACAGACTGTCGGTAAACAGGTCCGCGTACAGGGTGTCATCAAATTTTGCCAGACTGTCACCGGCATCCAAGCCGTAGACGGCTGTAACCGTTTGGGCATTCAGGGTGGTAACACCGTTACCCAAAGGCGTGACACGGATATAACCCTTTTCACCGGACAGGGCATAGGTTGTTTCCTGGGTGACGGTTTCTGTACCGTTCAGGTTCACCAGGTATCCTGCCGCGCCCTCTACCGGAGTCCAGGAGGCTTCCTGGCCGTTGATGGTGATGGCTGTATCGGGCAGAATTTCCGCAATGGAAATACTGTCCACATACAAGATCATATTGTTAAAATATCCGGATTCTCTGTGGAAGCACAGCTGGATCGCATCCGCAGGATCGCCGCCTTCATAGAAGGTGGTATCAGGATTATAGGTAGCGTTGGGATACATACCGATGTTCTCAACAGTAGCGCCTTCAATGTAGAAGGTCATCCACTGACCGGTCTTCAAGCCGCTTACACCGGTGGAGAAAGCACGGGTGGTGGCGTCCTCCGCGCGGAATTCCACATTGTTACCCGCAAACAGGAAGCTATCCTTAATATGCTCGCCTTCTACATAGATCCGGACTGCCAGATACTTCCCTTCCAGATCCTGCTGTGTGAAGGTTTTGGGCAAACGCAAGCGGATGGTATTATTACCCCAGCCCACAGCATTATTAAAGGACAGATCCATCTTCAGAACGCCCTTTGCGCCCTCAAACTCTGCCAGCCATTCATCCGTATAATCGTTGCCGATCTTATAGTACTGGTTGGCATCGCCGCTTTCCACCAGATTGCAGTAACCCTCGGAAGAATAGTCTGCCAGGATACCGTCAGCAGGTAGCTCTTCCGGCTTCCAAGCCCGGTCTTTGACCTTCCACTGCACACTGGCAACGGTTTCATTGCCATAAATATCCGTGGCAGTCAATTCGTATTGGAAAGTACCAAAAGCCGAAATTTCATAAGAGTTATTGATTTCCCGGTAAGAATACTCCTGGAAATCCTCATCGGCTTCGCCCTTGAATTTCAAGACACGGATCAGCTCGATACCCTCAGCTGTAGATGCATCTTCAATAGAGTACAGAGGCAGCTTATTGACTGTATCCTCTGTAATGTCCTGCAGGAACAGGCCATTGGGAACATCCAAAAATTCAACAACAGGACTGGTCGTATCCTGAATAGAAAAAGTGACCGACTTTTTGATCTTTGTATTGTCTTTGTAAATATACAGCAACTGATAGTCGCCGGTCTTCAGATCAAAGGTGGCATAGCTGTCTTTTACAGAGCTGTTATCCGCAAGATTTATGACCTCGTATTCCACATCATAGGAGACGATCCTGCCGGAGGAATCCACCACACGACCCAAGGGGAACTGGACCTTTTCGCCGGTGTATTCGATAACGGCGTTATCCTGCAGCTCGCCCTCGATCTTGATCTGCAGCTGCTTACCGCAGGCCGCGCACAGCAGCACCACACACAGAAGCAGAAGCAGGATCGACCCGCGTTTCAGCGCTGACGATCTTTTCTTATTGTTCATAGAATTCTCCTTGTCTTACTGACCCTGCTGTACCAGATACTGCTCGATCCGATCTTTCCAGGTGCCTGCCAGGGAATCCAGTGTGCTCTGATAGATCTGATCGGCAGTCAGTGCCTGCTTGCTGTACAGGTTTTCAGACAGTGTTCCGCCGCTGACGGTAGAATCCTTATACCAGGCCATACCTGTAGCAATACCGACGGGCTTGTCAAACCTGGCCAGATCCACGATCACAGCATCTGAAAGCACATCGTAAACACTCTTGGTAAACTCGGAGTAGCTAAAGCCCAGTTCTTCCTCAGTAGGCACATAGCCGTAGTTCAGCACCGGCAGACCGTTGCAGTTCTGCGCCGCGATCAGCTGGGCACGGTCGGAAGTCAGGTATGCCATAAATTCCTTGATATCATCCTTGTTCTGCGCATTCTTGGTGATAACAAATTCACGGCACACCAACTCAGCCATCATATTCCGGGCTTCGGCAATGATCGCCACATCTTCCTCGGTCACACCTGCAGGAAGCGCGCCATCTCCGTCCACATAGTCAATGACTGCAGACAGGGTTGCATCGTCGGGAATGCTGGGGGTTCTGCTGATAATGGCGCTGACTACGGGCATTTTCATCACCCGAATGTCCTGCTGCGTAATAATGCCGTCTTCCACATAGCCTGCCATTTCCCGCTCTGCAGAAGCGCTGTTATAGTAGAAAGCAATGGGATATTCCTCTGCACCCCGGAAACCGCCCTGATTCAGCAGGAACTGGGTATCCAGGAAGCTCAGGCTTTCGGACTTGGAGTGGATAAATTCCACACCGTTTCGACCCTGACACAGGGTCTGTACCACCTCGTAGGTCTTTTCAATGGCATCCTTCTGCTCCACCACATTGTAGGGATAATCTTTTGCCAGTTCATAAGTACCGTTATTGTTGTACTCACAGTTGAAGTAGTGCTCGTAGCCCTCCATACCGGTCATCTGCGCAAACCATACTTCATAGCAATAGCGCAGGTAGTCCGCACCGCCGGTGGTATCGTGACCGGCAAAGGCAGTCAGAAAAACATTGTTATTGAAAAGGTCTTCACCGATGGAGAAGAATTCCTCTGTGGTGTTGGGAAGCTTCCATTGACCCTCGCCAAAGGTGGCATCCAACAGGGTCTTATTGTAGGTCCAGTTCCAGCCCATAAAATTGGTGGCGGGCATCTGATAGTACTGACCGTCTTCCTCATAATAGCTGAGCCACTTTTCATCGATCTTATCCCGAACCTTCACACCGGTCTCACCGGGCACTTCCATATCCAGCAGGTCAGAAAGCTCTTCCAAAACGCTGGTTCTGTCGAACATATCCACCTCGATGAAATACATATCGTAGGTGCCGGTCTGACTGGTGATCTTTTCTCTGGCAACACTGTTGTCGGTGCTGGACTTCATAGAGATGTAAACATCCTGATTGATGTTTTCCATATAGTCGTTCACAACTGCCCGCAGCCATTCCACGCCGTAGCCGCCTTCGTAGTAGCAGAGGGTAAACTTTCTGCTGCGGTCAGCATACTTGCTCTCCTGATCGCCGCCTTCGGCACTGCTGCCGTCACCGTTGCCGCTTCCGCCACAGGCGCACAGGGAAAACAGCATCAACACCGCCAACAGTAAACAAATAATCTTTTTCATCATAGATACACTCCTTTTTCAAATTCAATTCCTGTTAGCCTTTCAACCCGCCGGACAGCTGGATATCCATCAGCTTCTTTTGGAAGATGGAGAACAGTGTCACAGTGGGGATAACACAAAGCAGGATCGCCGCGAAATATGCCGGATAACGGCGCATACCTTCCACAGTAATAACAAAGCTTCGGAAGTGATATAAGCCTGTTGCCAATGTGGGCAGCTCCGGATAGTAGATCAAAGAGCTTTCCACATCCGCCCAGTACAAGATAAAATCCGAAAGGATCAATGCCGTCATAGGTGAGATCACCTGCGGCAGCATAATTTTGAAAAATACGGTAAAATGTCCCGCACCGTCCATAAAGGCTGACTCCGCATAGGCCCAGTCTACATTTTGGAAGCAGCTGTACATAATGATAAATGTAGCGCCGATGGTGGAGGCCGTAACAAAGATGTACGCCCGGGAGTTGTATGCGCCCATTGCGGAAACGAATTTCAGGTTACTGGGCATACTGCCCACGACGGGGATCATCATAGTGATCAGGGCAAACCAATACAGGAAATTTCTGCCCCGGAACTTATACTTGGCGCAGACATAAGCGCCACAGGTGGACAGGAACACACCCAAAAGCGCGCTGCCGCCGGCAAACCACAGACTGTTGATGATCATCTCCGGAACACCTGTGCCCTCGTGCTTCAGATTCTGCCAGGCATCCAAATAGTTTGTTAGCTTCAATCCGTCCTTTGGGAGCGGGAAAATGCTCATATAATACTCTTTGTAATCCGATACGGAGGAAAACAGCGCATATATGTATGGGATCAGCAGGATCAGTGTATATATCACAAAAATCAAGGATACGATCCATCCGGCAACGCCTAATGTGCATTTTTCCTGATTCTGTTTTGGATTTAAGGTGCGTTTTTTCATCAGTACGTCACCTCCGGATTTGCTTTATTGATGATCAGCCGGGAGATCAGCAGGATCGGGATACCCAGCAAGGTAAATACCAGACCTACCGCAGCCGGATAATTATAGGAGTCACCCATAACCTGGGTAAAGAGCCAGTAGCCCAATGTGGTGGTATCCGCACCGCCCTGGGTCATATACAGGATCGGACCGCTGGCAGTAAACACGCCGCAAAGACCCATCAGGAAGAAGGTGGCATAGGTGCCAAAGGTCAGGGGGAAAACCAGTGACCAAAACTCACGCCAAGTGGAGCAGCCGTCCAGCTTGCCGGCTTCGATGATCTCTTTGGGTATCCGGTTCATGGCACCCAGGAAGATCAGATAGGAAGTACCGATACCGGAAAGGAACACATAAGTAATAATGGTATTGGTTGCTGTTTCCGGACGGGACAGCAGATCGTTATACTGGATGCCGAACAAGGCGTCCATAATCTTATACAGCGGACCGCCTACACGAATCAGCTCCATAAAAATGGCAGTAGTGATGACCGGGGCGATCAGACAGGGTAAATAGAAAGTGAAGCGGAATATCTTGTATCCCGGAACCTTCTTGTACAAAAAGTACGCCACAACATAACACAGAAACTGCTGGATCAAGCCAACCGCAAAATACTTCAAAGTATTTCTTAAAGCAACTGCCAAAACGCCGTTGCCCTGCATATCCTGGAAAAACATCCGGAAGTTGCGCACAGTAAACGGCTCCTGAAAGGGCTCGCCGTCAGAAAACGCCAGCAATATGGAATAGCCGTTAATGGCAAAATAACGAATGATGCCGTACAGCGCCGGTATGATCATTACAAAAATGAACACATTTTTGTTGATCTTTGATTTAACTTTACTATCTAATTTCATAACTCGCTCCTATATTACACAGGAATGACAAACGCAGCGCTGCCACAAGGCAGGGTCAGGCGTACTGCCCCGTCTACCAGATTGACCTGCTCTACACCTTCTTCTGTGTAGACCAGCGCATCCGTGCAGCCCTCGAAGGTCAGGGTGACCACATTGGTCATATTCAGATCCGGGGCGGTGTAGTTGACCGCCATATATCCGGACTGACCGTTCTGATCAAAGCAGCCCACGATGGCATCATACCGGCTTTCCACGCTCTTAAGTACGCCGGTATCCTCCAAAAGCATACCGTCTACGATCTCAAAGGGATTTTCCGGACCGCTTTCGCTGCCATAATTGACGGTCATACCAACCCAGTCAAAGGCGCAGACCAGCCGCTCAAAGGGCATTGCCCGCTCATTGGCTTCCAGCACATAGTCGTAGATCCGCTTCTGACCGGTCATATCGATGATGCCGGAAAGGCCTACGCCCTCCAGACTTCTGTAGCAGAAGTATTCAAAAAGCCGTGCACCGGCTGCCATACCGGCATACATTTGCAGTGTTACATCACTGCTGGAGGTAATATCCCGCAGACCCAGATTGCTGTCCTGCATAGTCTGCAGACAGATGCCCATAACGGCCTGCTGATCCTCCGCCGCGGTGTCATTATAGTTCTTCGTGGCGTGTGCCAGCACAAGCACATCATACAAAAATGCCTCTTTGATCACACCGCCGCCATCGGGATACGGATAATTATCCATACAGATGCTTCTGCCGCCGCTTTCCAGCTTTTTGAGCACAGTTTCCACATAAGCGTCAATAAAATCCGCATAGGTAGTCCCAGCAGGATAGTGATCCCAGGAGCCGCTGCCCACATGGTTCACATGCCAGAACGCATCGGGATAGTACTTGTTCTTCCACTGGATCAATGTTCCCAGCTGGTCAAAGGCAGGATGGAGACTTTCGTTATCTTCCGTACTGGGATCATCCTCTTTGGTGATCTGGAAGGGTTCGTCCATCATATAAAAGCCGGTTACATTCTCAAATTCCAGAAAATCGGTGGTGATATCTCTGGGCGCTAAGGTGTAAGGCGTTCCGTAGTTACTGCCCACCTTATCGGTTTCGATCTGGAAGTATTCCGGGTCGTTCTGCATATTACGGATCCAAATCTCAAGACCCTGCTCCGTCAGTATCTCAATGGCTTCCTTGTAGCCTTCGCTCAAAGTGCCGTTTTCCACCATAGCCACGTGGTCTTCTGTCAGGATCCAGTGGGTAAAGCCCATATCCTTGTAGAGCTGCACAGCCTCAGGATCAAAGGGGTTAGGAGGCATATCCGCAATGGTGATCATCTTTTCATCAGTCACATAAGCCTCCGGGTCCAGCTTTACACCCCCGGAGGATCCCTCCCCGCCGCAGGCTGCAAGCATAAGTACTGCCAGCAGCAGCGCTATGATGCGATATAAATTCTTCATACTTTACCTCCGTATCTGTAATTTTCAAAAGTCCAAAAATGGACAAGGCAATTATTTTGACCAGGTCTCCCCGTCCCACACTGCTTGAAAGGTTTTTTCCAGTTCCATCGCCTGATCACCGTAGAAGATGACTGAACCTGCTTCTACCGTCAGTACATTGTCTTTAAGCTGAAGGTCGCGGAATAATTTCAAAACGATGGTGGTATTGTCCGGATAACCGTCAAAACGGTACTCACTGCTGCTGAGCACATTGCCGTTCAGGCAAACAGTGCCGGAAAAGCCCAAAGGACGCTCATCCCGCAAGCCGAAATCATAAAAGTCCTTAAATTGTACCAGTGTATCCGTGGTATAACCAGCGATCAGCTCTGCGGAGCCTATCAGCTCCATTTGCTTATCGTTGACGGTGATGTACTGTGCCGAAGCCTGGGTCGGTTCTGCTGTAAAGACCGTCGAATCATCGGTTTCGCCGCAGGCAGTGAGCATCAGCAACAGCAGCACGGAGAGCAGAGTATATATTTTCTTCATTCTCTACCCTCCCCGTTCAGACAGGTCAGTCGCCACTGTCCGGCTTTCATGGAAAACCGGAAATATCCGTCTTGATCCGGATAATAGGTTTGATTTGTTGCCAAATCGGTCAGGCACTTACAGACTGCCGGGAATTGGCACTGTGCTGTAAGACCTTGTGGAATAGTCAGATTTAGTTTGATCACATCGTTTTCCCGGGACCAATGCACGCCCGCTTCACCGAAGGGCGTTTTCTTTCTTGCTTCTGCCCAGGGAAGATATGCCATAAAGCAGGGTGTGATCAGAACTATCTGCCGGTAAAGCTGGCTTAGATCCAGTCCTGCCACTTTTTCATACAGCCAGGCAGCCACAGAGCCGTACATAGGATGGCAATGGGAAAGCTCGCCGCCGCCTTTTACAAAGCGGCTGTTGCCATTTTCACTGAAATAATAGTCCGGCCACTTCTTGCTCCAGTGTTCGCAGAAGGTGGTATCCCCTTCCATCAAATTAAAATATGACGGATAGGTTCTGGCAGTAATAATCCTCCAGGCAATATCCTGATAACCCCGGTCTGTCAGATAATCAAGCAGCACCGGTGTCAGCACGATGCCTGTATCCAAATGACCGTCTGTTTCCACCAGGTAATGATGCTGCAGCTGATCATTCATTTGCTGCCGGTACTTTTCAGGGACGATATTTTCTGCCAAAGCCAGCATATTTTCGCCCTGTACGCCGTTTCCGTAGCTGCAAGATCGCTCCCTGAAAAACACACGGTTGATACCGCTTGTGATATTTTCTATGAGTGTCTGCCACTTCTGACACTGCTCCGGCGCCACGATCCCGGCAAAAAATGCCGCCGTCTTTGCCGCCTGCAGGTAGCAGACCGTGCTGATATAATACACATCCGACGTAACCACATCCGGCGCCAGCCAGTCGCCAAGCATCCAGCTGTGGCTGTTGCTGCGGATAATGTGATCCTTATCGGCTTTGCTGCTATAGTATTCCAGCCATTTGGTAATGGCAGTATAGCACTCTTGCGCAACTTTTTTATCGCCGGTAAAGGCGTACAGATTTTTACTGACCGTACAAAGGGCATTGCCCCAGGCGTAACCGCCGCCGCCACCAAAATAGGGGGCAGAATTGGGGATCAAGCCCTCCGTGGTTTGGGCATTCAAAATATCCCGGAACCATTTATAGTAGAAATCCACCATATCCAGATTGTAGCAGGCAGATCTCATCACCAGCTTGCCGTCACCGGTATAGGGCAACCGTTCCCGGTGGGGGCAGTCTGTCAAAAGGCCGCTATGCATATTGCAGAACAGGGTCTGTATAAAGGTTTCATTGATCCGGTTAAGCAGTTCCTCGCCGCAGCGGAAGCTGCCGTCGTGCTTTAGATCCATATGAATAAACAGCGACTTCAGTTCTGATATGTTTACCTTTTCACCGGAAGGGATCAACGCATACCGATAGCAAAACCAACTGAATTTAGGGGCAATTTCATTTTTACCTTTTTTCAGGCGGTAGGTATTTTGCTGATAGATGTGCTTTTTCTCCGCGGTGTCATTATGTTTGCCATGCCAGGCGCCGGTTTCAAAATTCAGGGTGCCATCCGCCCGCAGAACCTCGGCAAAACGGATCACAAGTTCTGTTTCCTCCGCTGCCTGTGCAACAAACTGCAGACCACCGGAATGATTGACACCAAAATCGTACACTGTGCCTTCCGGTGTTTGCCAGCTTCTCACCGGGCTTAAGCACTGGGAAAGGCTGTCCGCTTCACACTCCGGAGCAGTCAGCTCCCCTGTCGGGGCTGCCACCAGCCGGGCAGGTTTATATTCCGCCGGTGCTTTTGTGAAATCGATCACATCACCGGAATAAAGCTGAGCGATTTTATTGGTGCAGCGTACCTGTGTATCGGTGCTGCTGCACAGCTTTGTCACCGTGCCGTTCTCATCCTGCAAATGCAGCTCGTAGATCAGGCACGGTTCGCCAAAGGCAAAATCCGGCTGTGGCTCAAAGTTCAGCTTCTCCCGGTTGCTGTAGTAGCCACCGGCCACCTCGGCATACAGGATATTTCTCCCCTGCCGCAAAATGTCTGTCACATCATATGTATAGTAGCTGATCTGATGCCCGGTACTGATGTGGGCGCTGTCCACCTGGGGACGAGGCGTATAATCCGTGACCGGCGGGATGAAATAGGAGCCATCCAGCGATCTTCCGTTCAGCTCCGGAGAAAACCAGCCCAATCCGGTAATATAAAGTCTCGCTTTTTGGGGAAGCTGATCCAGGTCAAATTCTTTCTTGAAAGCCAAGACCTGACCCTCAGGCGCGTCACCGCCGATCCACTGACCTTCCCATTGGGAAATGCCGGTCTCAAAATATGCCGGTTCAGAAATAACGGTAGTACCGTCTGTCAGCCATACCTGCACCCGCCACTTATAACCGGCAGCATCCTGCAGGTATGTCGGATCGACCCGGACTGTAAAGCCGTCCTTTGCCTGCCCTTCTACAGTGCAGACCGGACCTTCGGCATTCCACAGCAGCACCTGATAGGACCTGACCGCAATGCTGCCGTCCGTGCTGAAGGTCAGCCGAATATTCAATTTATCCACGCCGACAGGATCAGTCTTGCCGCAGCATTTAAGCAGAAATTTCATTTTACTCTCTTCCTAACAGTTTGCAGAAGTGGGCATAGACACCGAATGTCCAACCCAGCATCGTGGGCATCTCGTATTCGTCCACTACTTCCGCGTTGCCTTTTACTACATTATATTTTTCCCACAGGTGTCCGGTTTCCTCAAAGCAGCGCTCTACCAAGTCCACATATTTTTGCGCGATCCGCAAAGCATCCTCCCGGTAGCCGTACCGCAAAAGTCCGTCCACAATAATTCGCTGGGTGGGTGGCCAGCCATTGGGATGTCCCCACTGATAATTGCCGGGCTTGTCACATTTTTCCACACAGGCTGCGCCGTAGGGCTCCTCGATCCGGTGCAGCACGCTTACTGCCGCGGCAGCCTCCTCCGGTGTGGCCATACCCACATACAGCGGGTAGAAGGTTGCTGCACTGACCAGACCGAATCTTTCTTCGGTACACTCGTTATAATCGTAAAATACCTGATCCTCGCCTTGCAGATACTGACGCATTAGCTTTGCTCTTTCATCACAGGCAGCGCGCCACTTGTCAGCATCTTCCGGTTTGCCCAGCTGATATGCAAAGTAGCTCAGCTGATCCTCCAAAGAATACAGCCAGCTGTTCAGATCCAAAGCTGCATAGTTATATACTTCCCAGCCCATCCGGGGGGTAAAATCCCAGCCGCTTTCACCGGCGGCGTGGTTGGCCCTTGCCATAGCTTCGTCAGACATTCCATCGGGACGGAAGCCCAATCTTCCAATAGCAGATTTGCTGGAGTGCTTGACCCAGGCTTCCGGCAAAGGCTCGCAGTCGTAGCGGTTCAGACCGCTTTTATTCTTCCGGCGCTCCATCCAGAACTGATGCTCTTTTTCCAGCCGGGGATAGGCCTGCGCCAGCCAGGTCTTGTCCCCTGTCTGGTCGTAATACTCCCGAACCATCAGCGCCAGTACCGGCGGCTGAGAGTTATATAAAAAATATGTATTGCTGCCATTGAGCACAAAACCGAAACGGTCGATCATATGCAGCAGATCATCAATATTGTTACGCACCTGCTGAAGATCGCCCCGCAGGATCAGACCTGTATTGGCAAAATATGTATCCCAATAGTACATCTCCTGAAACATCCCCTTCACACTGGGAATCAGATAAGGGTACGGCAGGGCATACAAGGTTTCGCTGTCCTGAGCCTGAAAACGGATGCTCAGGGGCAGATTCTTTTCAATATACTCTTTTAGCTCCATATTGTCCTCACTTTGCTCTTTGTTGACCCGACTGTATTTTTCCAGCTATTGCCACTTTATTTACAGCCATTTTTTGCCTATTTTGCCTGATTAGGCATACCTCTCCAAATATACTTTTGTATTATTTTACTACAATATAACACATATATCCCCCACTATTCTTTACTATTTTTTGCCGTAACTTGCTCTGTATTGACCTGCATACCAGATTTTGCTTGATTAATACAGCAGATTGGATATATAATACGGGTGTAAACTACAAGGGGGGGATCACCGTGACATACAGCATTCTGGAGGACTGGATGACCACACCGGAGCATCCGTTTAACTCCAAGATCACAGAATATGGCGATGACATTTTTCACTGTCACCAGTTTTACGAGATCTTCTATGTGTTGGAGGGCTCTATCACCCATATACTGAATGGTGAGCCCCAAGTGCTCCATGCGGGAGATATGGTGTTCCTGAACCTGAATGACATTCACTATTTTCAAAGAGACGAAGGCAATACCTGCAAGCATCGGGATATCATTATTCACACAGACTTTTTTGATTCTCTTTGTAGTTTTCTTGGTGAAAACTTTAAGGATGCTTATCAGAACAATACACTCCCCAAGGTTCTGACCCTATCCTTAGAGCAAATGGAAAGCTACGAGCATCGGATCACCAACGCCATCCTGACCTCCGGTATGAACTCCGAATTCCGCCTGGCTTCTACCCGTGCGCTTTGTATATCCCTGCTGAACCAGCTGGTAGAAGAACGGATCCGTCATAATGATGCCTACTATCCAATGTGGTTCCGGGAGCTTTTAGGGCGTTTCCATATGAACGACTTCTTGAAGGTGGGTCTGGACGATATATTAAAGCCCTTTCATTTTAATAAATCCTATCTATGCCGCCGTTTCCGGCAGTACACCGGCTATACCATGACCGAGTATCTGAACCGGATCCGTCTGCAGCAGGCAGCCTTTCAGCTGCAGTATACGGACAACACCATCTTGTCTGTATGCAACAATGTAGGCTTCTCCTCTATTTCCTATTTCAACAAGCTGTTCAAACAAACCTATGGGGTTTCACCGAAAACCTTCCGCAAAAACAGAACAAAAAAAGTGCCGCATCTATGATCAGATGCGGCACTTAGCAAATAATGAATGATGAATATTGAAGAATGAATAATACAAACAAAAATCCGCTCACTTTCGTGAACGGATTTTCGTTTGATAGCATTTCTTTAAACTTTTGGACTAAGACAAGATCAATACTCGTCACTTTACGGAATCATTCTTCCCTGCGTTCCGCGAAGTAAAGTCCATACTGTTTTAAATGTTCGACAAGATCATAAATGTTCTTTCCTTCATGTTCATACAGAAAAGATTCACCTGGAGTATCATCTGTAAAAAAGTCCCACGCAGTTTTAATATCCTTCACTTCTCGAATTCCCTGTGCTTCAAAGAAACCAATATACTGTTGAGGTGTCTTTGTATATACAGTTACCACATTGTACTTGCCTAAAACAATCTCATTAGCACCGGAATGTATACCGATTCCAAAACTACTTAACCCATCATGGATAAACCATTCACCAAAAACATGCAAAAATTCAACAGCTCTTTCAGCCGTCAATCCATCTAAATAGTAGACATCCTTATGAAGAGATCGTGTTGCATCCGATGCAAATGCAGTTTCCTCTTTAGCATTCGTAGGTACTTCTAAAATGATAAAGCAAAACTCATTATGCAGCAGAACAAAGCTCTCCAAAAGAGTCTGGATTTTATCAGCATTTACATTAGCAACAAACCCAGTCTCCATCCGTTCATACCCTTCAAAAAGAACAGCCGGATCTTTTATTCTGCAGCCTTTAATCACGTTCAACATCGAAATCACCTCATGTTAATCCTATCATATTGTTGTATCATTGGCAAGTACCAGCCAGATTTCATATTCATTATTCATCAGCGAAGCGACTTCATTTTTCATTATTCATTTGAAAATCCGTTCTGCACTAATGAATAATGAATAATGAATATCGAAGAATTAAACTGTACCCCGTAAAATGGACACGCATAAAAATGGAATGGATAGTAACGTCC
>CAZLLC010000012.1:0-23767 GCA_964560245.1 uncultured Oscillospiraceae bacterium
GGCACTTATGACACTGCATATCCATTTCGCAGCTGGGCTCTGTGAAGGGGAAGTGATGGGGGCGGAAACGGACTTGCGCGTCGTGTCCGTAGATCTTATTCATAATGGTGATCAGGGCACCCTTTAAGTCACCCATAGTGATGTTTTCTGCCACAACAAGACCTTCGATCTGATGGAACATAGGGGAGTGGGTGGCATCGGCTTCGTCCTTACGGAACACACGACCGGGCGCCAGCATACACAGGGGCGGCTTGTGCTCCTCCATAAAACGGATCTGCATAGAGCTTGTCTGTGTGCGCAGCAGCACCTCGTCCTGATCGTCAAAGTAGAAGGTATCGGAACGGTCACGGGAGGGATGACCTTCTTCAATGTTCAGCCGGGTAAAATTGTAGCTTGCAAATTCCACTTCCGGACCGTCCACGACTGTGTAGCCCATACCAACGAAAATGTCCTTGATCTCCTGCAGCACCATATTCATCGGATGCTGATGACCCACAGCCACTTCAGTTCCGGGAATGGTCACATCAATGGCTTCACTGGCAAGCTTCTGCTCCAGCACAGCGGCGTTGATGGCTGCCTTGCGGCTTTCCAGCACCTGCTCAATGTTGGCGCGGACGGTGTTTGCAAGCTGACCCATAATAGGACGCTCTTCTGCAGAAAGCTGACCCATTTGCTTCAGCACGGCAGTCAATTCACCCTTTTTGCCCAGCAGCTTTACACGCAGCTCTTCCAAAGCGGCAGGGGAATCTGCCTGATTCAGCGCAGCAATGGCTTGCTGCTCTATTTGCTGTAATTGCTCTTTCATTCTATTGATCTCCTCTCAAAAGGTAAAATATATAAAAATAACCTCCGTCCCAAGCCGGGACGAAGGAATGATCCTCCGCGGTACCACCCGCAATTCGCCAATAAGCGCAGCTTAATAGTGCCAAAGCACTGTTGATCGGTAACGGGATCAATCGGCAATCCCTACTGTGGTTTCAGGATGCAGCTCCTGGGGGAAAGCCCAATACCGCACGGAGGCGTTCTCACCACTGCACCCTCTCTTTGACCGTGTTGCCGGCATCAGACGACCCAATCATCGCCTTTACATATTACCGATAGATAGTAGCACATTTCTGCAGAAAAAGCAAGTAAAAAATGTAAAAATTACGGTCTGCCGTAAAAACGGCAGACCGTAGGGTTATACATCAGACAGCTTCACGCAAAGCTTTTGCTGCCAGGTGATAGTTGTACAGGGCCTTCAGGAGCGCGGTCAGATTTTCGTTATCCTTCTGGCTCATACGAACGATGTAGTTCATAGGACTGTAGGAAACGGTCAAACCGCCGACCGTTACAGTAACAGCCTTGTCGTAATCCTGGGGCAGAATATCTGCTACTTCAATGTAGAACATATCGCCCTTCTGAACTGCGCCTTCAATACCTTCTGCACTTCCGGTGAAGTAGAAACGGATTGCGATCTTATCGCGATATACCAGACTTGCACCGTAGTAATCAATACCGTCAGCACTACCTTCAACAACGTAATCTGTAGTTGTTTCGGGAATATTGGCTGCACCTGCACCGTCGATGCCGGTGCTTGCCAGGTTGTCGGAATTGTAGCCGAAGTAGGTCTGTGCGGCACCGCCGTAGTTCAGCATTTCCTTAATGATCGCGTGATACTGGCTCATTGCTTCATCCGCAAGGACAGTATCAGCATACTGACGGATGGTGTAGGTCTTTGCCACATAGTTGGCATCGCTGCCAATGATCTCAATGTTGATTTCATCAGCCATCTGTGCCGCTGCAAGGCGGATAGATACAGTGTACAGATCGTTTTCGGAAATCGGAAGATCGGCAATGCTGTAAGTTATACTTGCTTCACCAATGGAGATCTTAACCTGTTCGGTGGTCGGATCAGTAATGTTCAGATAGAAGTTAACTCTCAGATCATCTTCAAGTACCAGATTCCAGCTGTTAACAGGGGTAACAGGCAGAGTCACTGTTCTCATACAGTACATCCAAACATTATCTTCGTTATAGCTGCCTGTGACATAGAAGGTGTAAGTACCGGCACCTACTGCATAGGTATCATAGAACAGGATCAGGTCCTCAGTCAGGGGATAGTAGCCGTTTTCATCCATAACAGCCTCATATTCCTGTACCGCTGCGCCGATATCGTACTTAAATGTATTGCCGTCTTCATCAGTCATATAGGCATACATAACGGGACGGTCACTTTTCAGTACATCAGTCAGAACGATATCCTGATAGTTCATATCAACAAGAATGACAGGACCGTCAGCGCTGTTCAGGTGGTAATAACCGTCGTCACCCAAAACAGCGGTCTGAACCTCATCGGTCGTCACATCGATGTAGCTACCCAGGATCGCACCCTCGGGAATGCTGAAGTTTTCAAGTGTTGCCTTGTTTTCATAGACAACGATGGGGGTCTCAACAACGGTGTAGTCGCCGGTCTTGGCAACATTCAGGTTGAAGCTGCCCTCAGCACCGGAAATGCCGATATAAGCAGACTGACCAACACCGGTGCAGGTCCATTCATAGGCGTTTGTGGTGCTGCCGGGATCGCTCAGCAACCAGGAACCGGCACCCCAGTACCCCAGGATCGCGCCCTCGGGTGCGGTGAAGGTATAAACACCGGTCTCTTCGGGCTTATACACATAGATGGTGGTAACTGCGGTTTCCAGCAGAGTCAGGGTGTTGTCACCCAATGCCAGTGCGGTTTCGGAAACCTCGTATTCTGCCTTTTCAACCTCACCGCTGTCGCCACCTTCAGCAGGTGTGAATGTAACGGTAAAGGAAACGGTACCGGCCACATTGTCGGCCTGAGAAGAGCTGTAAGCAAAGAATACGATCTTCCAGTCGCCGGCTTCGCCTTCGTAATCGCAGCTCTCGCCAGCATTCCACTTGGTTCTGTAGATGCTTTCTGTACCATCGGGGGAGTACACCTTATAGCGCCAGCCGGGGCTGCAGGTACCGACAGTAACATTCAAGATACCGGCGGTAGCAGCGGTGTACTCGAAGGTATAACCGCTTACAGTAACAGTTTCGTTAGTCAGGGTGAGCAATGTACCGGACTCTGCAGGCTCAGTTTCCTCAGGTTCAGTTTCCTCAGGCTCAGTTTCCTCGGGCTCGGTTTCCTCGGGCTCGGTTTCCTCGGGTTCTGTTTCCTCAGGCTCAGTTTCCTCAGGTTCTGTTTCCTCAGGCTCGGTTTCCTCGGGCTCGGTTTCCTCGGGTTCGGTTACTTCAGGCTCAGTAACTTCAGGTTCAGTTTCTTCGGGTTCAGTTTCTTCAGGCTCTGTTTCTTCCGGTTCAGTGGGTTCGGGTTCCACAGCATTGGGATCTACAACCTTGTACAGGTAGACATCGTCGTCATTAGACTGCAGTTCACAACCGGAAGCAATATAGCTTGTAGTAACAGCGGAGATAAAGTAACCGCCGGAGATCTTGCCAGCCAAACCGGCACCATACACCTTGCCGTTAAAGTAACCACCGGTAATGGTCACAGAAGAATTGGTGGCTGCAAAAACTGCATACTGGTTCGACAGGGTAGCCTGCAGAGTACCGCCGGAGATGTGTGCCGTACTATAGGCGGGCGCATTGACAGCATATCTTTGTGCAGTCACATTGCCGCCTTCCATATAGAAGAAATCATCATCATTGTACAAACGCACGCCATTGCTGCCGCCGTGTATACTACCGGACTTCAGGTAAGCAGTACCACTCCAGATCTCAATACCGTAACCGCTGGTGTTGGTATTCTGAACTAAGCCGTCACCCTCAGTGGAAGTGTCGATTACGGTAAGAGTGCCGCCATTTACATAAAATGCACCAACGCTTGCAACGGCAAATGTAATGGTACAACTGTTCAGGTCAACGGTAATATTTCCTGCTTCGAACATCAAGGCGTTGCTGATAGAAGTACCCAGATCAACATCCTGATAGAACTTGACATAACCGGTTCCTGTAATTTTCTTCAGTTGCGTGTTGATCGAAGAAGCGGTAGTTGTGCTGAAGTAGGTAGTCTGACCATCGATGGTCACACTGAAAACAGTACCCGCAGGAACATCCTCATCGTCAATGGTGGGGATTGTGGTGGTTTCGGGCTCGGTTTCTTCGGCCTCAGTTTCCTCGGGCTCGGTTTCTTCAGGCTCGGTAACCTCGGGTTCAGTGGGGTCGGCTTCTTGCTCTACAAGCAGAACAAATTCACCGTCCACGCCGGATACACCGATAAATACACTCTGACCGACACCGGTGCAGGTCCACTGACAGGTGTTGGCGGTGCTGTTGGGATTGACCAGGTAATAAGCATTGGAACCCCAATTGCCAACAACTACGCCTTCGGGTGCAGTGATCGTATATGTACCGGCTTCTGTGGGCTTAAATTTGTAAATGGTAGTTACTGCCGTGTCCAGCGTTGTCAGTGTATTACTGCCAACGGACAGCTCAGTGGCGGAAACCTCATATTCAGCTTTTTCAGTTTCGCCGCCGGTTGCTTCGTCAGGGGTGAAGGTAATGGTGAAAGATACGGTGCCTTCTACATTGTCTGCTTCGGAAGAGCTATAGGCATAGAAGACGATCTTCCAGTTACCGGCTACATTGTAATAATCACATTCAGTACCGGCAGAGTACACGCCGCGGTAACTGCTCTCTGTGCCGTCAGGGCTATATACCTTGTATCGCCAGCCGGGGCTACAGGTGCCGACAGATACGTGCAGAGTACCAGCTGTTGCAGCGGTGTACTCGAAGGTATAGCCGCTGGCAGTGACAGCTTCATTGGTCACAGAAATCAGAGCACCGGAAGCTGCAGGCTCGGAAACCTCAGGCTCAGTTGCTTCAGGTTCAGTTGCCTCGGGCTCTGTAGCTTCAGGCTCAGTTGCCTCGGGCTCAGTTGCCTCGGGCTCAGTTGCCTCGGGCTCAGTTGCCTCGGGCTCCGTAGCTTCAGGTTCTGTTTCTTCGGGGGTTTCGCCATCAGGGGTGAAGGTAATGGTGAAAGATACGGTGCCTTCTACATTGTCAGCTTCGGAAGAGCTATAGGCATAGAAGACGATCTTCCAGTTACCGGCTACATTGTAATAATCACATTCAGTACCGGCAGTATACGCGCCACGGTAACCGCTCTCTATACCGTCAGGGCTATATACCTTGTATCGCCAGCCGGGGCTGCAGGTGCCGACAGATACGTGCAGAGTACCAGCTGTTGCAGCGGTGTATTCGTAGGTATAGCCGCTGGCAGTGACAGCTTCATTAGTCACAGAAATCAGAGTACCGGAAGCTGCAGGCTCGGAAACTTCAGGCTCAGTTGCTTCAGGCTCCGTAGCTTCAGGTTCAGTTTCTTCGGGCTCGGAAACTTCAGGATCAGTTGCTTCAGGCTCTGTAGCTTCAGGCTCAGTTTCTTCGGGCTCGGTTTCCTCGGGTTCAGTAACCTCGGGGAAGGTGACGGTTCTCATACAGTACATCCAAACATTATCTTCGTTATAGCTGCCTGTGACATAGAATGTGTAAGTACCGGCACCTACTGCATAGGTATCATAGAACAGGATCAGGTCCTCGGTCAGAGGATAATAGCCGTTGGCATCCATAACGGCTTCGTATTCCTTAATTGCAATACTGATATCATACTTAAATGCATTGCCATCTTCGTCCGTCATATAGGCATACATAACAGGACGGTCGCTGTTCAGCGCGTTGGACAGAACGATATCCTGATAGTTCATATCAACCAGAATGACGGGACCGTCAGCGCTGTTCAGGTGGTAATAACCGTCATCGCCCAGGATGGCTTCGTGCGTTGTTTCAGCAGTTACATCAATGTAGCTGCCCAAAGTAGAGCCCTCAGGCAGGGTAAAGGTCTCCAGCGTTGCCTTGTTATCATAGACAACGATGGGGGTCTCAACAACGGTGTAGTCGCCGGTCTTGGCAACATTCAGGTTGAAGCTGCCCTCAGCACCGGAAATGCCGATATAAGCAGACTGACCAACACCGGTGCAGGTCCATTCATAGGCGTTTGTGGTGCTGCCGGGATCGCTCAGCAACCAGGAACCGGCACCCCAGTACCCCAGGATCGCGCCCTCGGGTGCGGTGAAGGTATAAACACCGGTCTCTTCGGGCTTATACACATAGATGGTGGTAACTGCGGTTTCCAGCAGAGTCAGGGTGTTGTCACCCAATGCCAGTGCGGTTTCGGAAATCTCGTATTCTGCCTTCTCAACCTCACCGCTGTCTTCTCCTTCGCTGGCAGTGAAGGAGACAGAGAAGGAAACGGTACCGGCCACATTGTCGGCCTGAGAGGAGCTATAGGCATAGAACACGATCTTCCAGTTGCCGGCTTCGCCCTCATAGTCGCAGCTTGTGCCAGCACTCAACTTGGTTCTGTAGATGCTTTCCGTACCGTCAGGGAAGTATACCTTATAACGCCATCCGGGACTGCAGGTGCCGACAGACACGTTTAAGGTACCGGCGGTCTCAGCGGTGTACTCGTAGGTATAGCCGCTGGCGGTGACAGTTTCATCGGTCAGGCTGATCAAGGTCTCGGCTTCTGCTGCATACACAGCAGGGATCATCGAGAACACTAAAGCCAGAACCAAAATGAATGATAATGCTTTTTTCATACAAATTCTCCTTTCGTGTTTTTTGTTTACGCACATATGTTTTTCGCACACAAACAAAAAATATAGTTTTTATTATACTAATGTAAGGGAAAAAAAGCAAGTATTTTTTTGATTTTATTCAGGTTTATTTAAGGTGAACTTAAAGGGTTGCATATATTTTGTATTTTTTGTATAATTTAAACAGTTTAATTTACAAAAGTATATAAAAAGGTGAAATATTATGACACAAAAAGTTCATAAATTAGACATAAATGATATTCATCATTTTCTTCCTGAAAGAAATGTACATACACACAAGGGAGACTATGGAAGGATCCTGCTTCTTTGCGGCAGTGTTGGATACACCGGCGCGGCAGCTTTGGCGACTGTCGGCGCGCTTCGTACAGGTGCTGGCGTTGTCTATCTTGGTGTGCCGGAAAGTATCTATGCGATTGAAGCGGCAAAGCTCCTTGAAAGTGTTGTTATGCCCTTTCCCGATCAGGATGGAATGTTTGCTGAAGAAGCTATTGAAAAGCTTCTTTCACTGATCGATAAAATGGATGCGGTATTGATCGGGCCGGGAATTGGGCAGTCTGAGGGAACGAAAAGCCTTGTCATTTCTGTGCTGAAAAATTCTAAATGTCCTGTCGTTTTGGATGCTGATGGCATAAATCTGATGGCGCGGCATAAAGATATACTGTGCAACAGGAAAGAGCCAACAGTTCTGACGCCTCATATGGGAGAGTTTTTACGGCTTGGCGGCTGCGATACAGGTGATCGCTGTGCGGATGCGGGGAAGCTTGCTTCAGAACTGAACTGTATTGTCCTTTTGAAGGGGCATCATACAGTGATCAGCGACGGACATACATATTATATCAATCCAACAGGAAATCCCGGAATGGCGAAGGGCGGTTCCGGGGATCTGCTGTCCGGCATCATCGTCAGCCTATTAGGACAAGGTGTGCCGCCATTGGAGGCGGCGGCTTGCGGTGCCTGGCTTCACGGTGCTGCCGGGGATATTTGTGCTGATGAGATCGGGCAATACGGTATGCTGCCTCAGGATATGGCGAAGGTCCTGCCGCGACTACTTAAATAAGGATGGATCATATTGAAAAAGCTTGCTATTGCTGTTTTAACGGTTCTGTTCCTTTTGGGGTGCAGCAGTTTGGATTCTATGATGGATCAGGCCATATCTTTACGGCAATCTGTTCTTGGAGCACAGAAATGTGATTTGGACTGTACTGTAACGGCTGATTACGGCGAAAATCTATATACTTTTACATTAAAGTGTTCATTTGATCAAAATGGCAGTATGAGCTTTCAGGTGCTGCAACCGGAGAGCATCAGCGGTATATCCGGTCAGATCAGCAGCAATAGCGGAAAACTGATTTTTGATGATCAGGCATTGGCTTTTCCGCTTTTGGCGGATGGATATATTTCGCCGGTCAGCGCGCCTTGGGTGGTTATGAAAACACTTCGAGGCGGTTACATCAATTCGTGCGGTAAAGATGAGCGCGGTTTTTTTCTTTCTATCGACGACAGCTATGAAGAAGAAGCCCTGAATGTTCAAATTTGGACAGATGAAAATAATTTTCCCTGTCACGCGGAGATCCTTTGGCAAGGAAAACGCATTTTGACGATGGAAGTCACAGACTTTTCTTGTATGTAACATTTTGTCGCATTCAGCATAGGATATTTTGCCTGCACACTGTATAAATTCCATTTGACCGTGGGAGAATAGGATTACCCGCGTTACATATGGATATGAAGTAGCGCAGGCAACGATATCTGCGGAGTGTGAAGAATATGGAAAGCACAGTCAAACGCGGTGACATTTTTTATGCTGACCTGTCACCGGTCATTGGCAGTGAACAGGGCGGAACAAGACCGGTTTTGATCGTACAGAATGATACCGGAAACCGACATTCCCCAACAGTGATCGCAGCAGCTATTACCAGTCAAACCGGTAAAGCAAGACTTCCAACCCATATTAATATTGCCGGTGGCAGTGTTGGGCTGAGTAAGGATTCGGTAATTTTGCTGGAACAGATCCGGACTATTGATAAACGCCGTTTGCGTGAGCATATGGGAAGATTGGATGATCAGCATATGCTGATGGTGGATAATGCCATCGCTGTCAGCTTTGGGCTTGGTGAAAACCGCATAACGTGAATGAAATACCCCCTTATCGCATAAATTTGCGGTAAGGGGGTATTGTTGTGGAAAAGGTATACGATGTTGGTTTTATGCAGCAAAAAGCAGGTCAGGTCACCTTGAAGAAGGAAGGCTTATATTGGCGAATTCTTTGCCGATTGGAAAACCTGGAAAAAGGCTATTACAGACTGAATGTAAATAACGGGAGCTGTGTTTTTGATTTGGGATTATGTGTGCCTGTAAGCAATGGCTTTGGGATGAATACTACAGTGCCGATCAAACGGATCGGGGAAGAAGGTTTGACATTTTTCCTTGAATCTGGCAAAAGTGGCAAGCAAGAGCTGTTCGTTCCAATTCGTGCTGAAGAACCTTTTGCTTATCTGCAAAGATTGGAAAAAGCCTATCTTGACAGAAAAGACGGCATTCTTGGCCTGCGGTTTCGGGATTAGTCGACTGGTATCAGGTCATCTGCTGTTAAAATGTTGCTTCGGGTAAATGTCAAATCATTTTCAGCATAGGAAAAGCCGTCTTCGGATTGGACTGTAATGCTTTGCACCTGTGTAAACTGAAACAGTGTCCGCGCAAGGCAGCTGCCGGCGAGGGTCAGTTCCAGCTGCTGCACACCGGAACATTCACCGCTGAGTATAACAGTCAACGCATCCGTTGCTTCTTTGATTTCTATCACTGTTGTACCCGCTGCAAAGGGGATATCCATATTTTCAGAAGCAGTGCCTTGCAGATATTTTGAAACGATGTCTTTTAGTGCCATTGCGTTCATATCCGCATAGATCGGCTGGGCATATATTACATCCTCCGTATTATCATACAGTGCGGAAACATTATAATAGTAAAAGTATACGCTTTCAGTATTGCTTTGGGGACCTGCACAGCCGCACAGCAATAATACAGGAATAAGAAGAAGGGTCAAGCGTTTTCGCATAAGTCATCCTCCGTTTCAAAAATGGGAAAATGGACAGTAAAGGTAGTGCCTTCTTCCAGCTTGCTTTGCACGGCGATCTGTCCGTTGTTTCGCTCCACGATACCGCGGACGATAGAAAGACCTAAGCCGCTGCCGCCGGATTGCCGGGATCTGGCTTTATCGACCCGATAAAAACGTTCAAATATGCTTTCCAAGGATTCCTCAGGAATGCCCACACCGGTATCTGCAACAGTTAAAACGGCCAAGTCCTCCCGGCGTGAGAGCTTGATCTGCAGCTTACCGCCCGGTTTGTTGTATTTCAAGCCGTTTTCTGTCAGATTGAAAATAATTTGATATAGATCGTCCTCTAAAATTAAGATCGGACTGTCATTTTTCAGATCAGTTTCTATGGTGATATTATTTTGCTTGGCATTGGTTGAGAGCATTTTTACAACCTTTTCGACTGTAGGCCCAATATAAATGATCTCAAAATCAATATCAGGCTGCGCTTCCATATGCGTAAGCGTCAAAAGCTTTTGCGACATTCTGTTCAACCGTTCTGCTTCATTTCCAATGTCCTCCACAAACTCACGGGCAGTTTCCAGGTCCATATCATTCTGTAAAATGGAATCTGACAGCAGCTTAATGGAAGCAAGGGGTGTTTTTAATTCGTGAGAAGCGTCAGATACGAACTGCCGCCGTTTTTGCTCTGATTTTTGAAGCTTTTCCGCAAGGTCATTAAACTCCTCACCCAGCAAGGTCAGCTCGTCGTTTCCACCCATTTCCACTTTGTGGGAATAGTCACCGCCGCGGATGATATGCATAGAGTCCATAATTTTACGAAGTCTTGTTGTAAATCCTTTTGAAAAAGCTAAAGAGAACAGTATCAAAAGGATCTCCAAAACTAACGTAATGGTAAAGGTATTGCTGTAAAGAGACTGCAGCAGTGCACCTTGCTGCGCATCGTACTCCATCATATAAACACTGCCGATCAAGGTGCCGTAGGCAATAATAGGGGAGGCGGCTTTGGAAACCATAATGCCGTCTTTGCAAGTCCAATTGAATACATCGTTATTTGCCAATGCTTTTAATACTTCCGGAAAAAGCACATAGGTATTTTCTGTTGCCTTGCCGGCAGAGTCATAGATGATCCGTGCAGTTTCATCGGTAACGATCACACGGCTTACACGCAGTGTGCTGATACCGGAAAGCGCCTGCGCAACAGTAGACTTGTTGATTACTTGCAGCTCTGAGATCTCGTTTGCTGCAACATTGCACCGGTCTGTCAGGATCGCTTTTTTATTGTTCAGGAAAATATCCTGACTGGTTTTAGAAGAATAGATGTTCAGGAAAAGCAGCACCGCAAAGGTGATGATAACGTATGTCAACGCGTAACGAAAATGTGTGCTTTTAAACTGAATCAGACTTTTTTTGTTATTTTCGGAAGTAATAGCCAACGCCCCATTTCGTCATAATATACTGCGGCTCAGCAGGATTGTTTTCCAGTTTTTCACGAAGCCTGCGGATATGCACATCCACAGTACGGATCTCGCTTCGGTATTCATAGGCCCAAAGTATATCCAACAGTGCTTCCCGGGAATAGACCCGGTTTGGATTACGCATTAAAAGCTCGATCATATCAAATTCTTTTGCAGTCAGATCGGCAAGAATACCGTCTTTGTAGGCATTTCTTGCGTGAAGATCCAGAGCTATGGAACCAAAGCTAAGGAGTTCCGGTTCATCTTTTGTTTGGGCTTTGGATCTGCGAAGCAATGCCCGTATCCGGGCTTTCAGCTCTAAAATATTAAAGGGCTTGGTCAAGTAATCGTCTGCGCCTTGTTCAAAGCCCATCAGCTTGTCCATATCCTCTGTTTTAGCAGTCAGCAGAATGATGGGTACATCAGAAAATTCCCGGATGTGCGCACAGGCGTCCAGCCCATCCATTTCGGGCATCATCACATCCAGTATGATCAGGTCGGGAGATTGGCTTTTTGCGATCTCCACAGCCTCCCGGCCGTTGGAACCGGTCAAAACTTCATAACCCTCATTTTGAAGATTAAAGCGAATGCCCTTGACCAACAGGGCTTCATCATCGACAACAAGTATTTTCATCAGGAACCTCCTACAGTAAGATAAGGCTTGATTTGTTCGTACAGTTCATATGTAATGCCGTCTACACGCAAAAGCTCCAGCACACTGACAAAATCGCCGGTTTCATTTCTGTACGTTATAATATTTTTTGCAGTCTGGGCATCGATACCGGAGATCATTTGCAGGTCATCAGCGGAGGCATCGTTCAGGTCAACAGTAAGCATATTATGTTCTGTTTCTGCAGATTTGCTTTCAAGGAAAGCAGGTAGAAAAATGGTGTTTAAGGAGCTGGTACGCCCAATAAATATACCGATATAAACAGCGACACAAAAGATGATCGCCATCATTAAAAAGCCGGATTTCCAGTTTTTCATTATATGCCTCCGGATTGACTACAGGAAAAATCTCTGTTATAATCTTTCTACATTATACACGAAAAATTTTCCGCATACAAGTGCGGTATTCAGATATTGAGGGATGATTATGGAATTTAAGCGCATTTTTTCCTTTTTTGTGTGCTTTATAATGATTTTTTTCTGCTGCACAATAGGTGTTTTTTCAGAAGAAGCATCACTGGAGGTGTCTAACGGTTGTCATTCTGTAGATGCCAATATGTCTTTTTTGGGGCAAACAAAGCTGGTCGATAATGCACAGTCGGTTTTCGTGTTCGAAACAAACAGCCAGACACTGATGTATGGCTGGAATGCGGATGTGCAAATGTATCCTGCAAGTCTAGTTAAGATTATGACCGCGTTGATCGTTCTGGAGCAGTGTACGCTGACTGATTCGGTGACCGTATCCCAAAGCGCAGTTGACAGCATTTCCTATGATGCGGTGAAGGCAGATCTGCAGGCAGGGGAAGTGTTGACAGTCAATGATCTTTTACACTGTATGCTGGTCAGCTCTGCCAATGACGCGGCAGCAGTGCTTGCTGAATTTGTTGCAGGCACTCAATCTGAATTTGTATCGATGATGAATCAGCGGGCTGCTGAGTTGGGGTGTACCGCAACCAATTATACAAACGTCCACGGTCTGCACGACGATCTGCAGCTCACAACAGCAAGAGATGTATGCCGCATATTGGCAGAAGCGCTGAAGCATCCCCAATTCCGGGAAATTTTTGGATGTATTGACTATTTGGTACCGGCAACCACGATGTCTGAGCAGCGCAGTTTATCCAGCAATAATTTTCTGATGAACGGCAGCTCGGTGGGAATCTATTATGACGGCCGTGTTACCGGAGGCCGTTCCGGCGAGACGTATGACCGGAAACGCTGTATTGCTACGGTTTCTGAAAGCGGCAATATGGAGCTGATCTGTATCGTGATGGGTTCACAATCCACCTATTCGACCGACGGCTACACCATCAAGACCTATGGCGGTTTTCCGGAAACCTCTAAAATACTGGACTTATGTTATGACGGCTTTTCCCGTCAGCAGGTGATCTGCAAGGATCAGGTGGTTCGTCAGCAGACGGTCATAAACGGAGATTGTGATGCATTTGTGGCAGCCAACGAGGATTTTTACGCGGTTCTGCCTGCAGGTGTTACCATCGATCAGCTTACATTCCGTTACACAGATGCGCCTGGCAGCACGCAAGCCCCTATTCAAAAAGGTCAGAATATGGTGTCTGTTCAGGTGTGGTATAACACAATGTGTATTGCGGAAACGGAAATGTACGCGCTCAACGATGTGCCTGTCATTCAGTCAAAGCTGTCTGCGCGGCAAAACGATGCTGTGTCTGCGTCCTTTTGGAAGGTTGTATTTGTCATTTTGATCGTTATTGCGGTACTGACAGTTGCTGTTTTACTTGCACTGCGTTTTACAGCGAAAAAGAGGATCCGGCGCAGAAATCACAGAAGAAGGAGTAAACCCAATGGCACAATGGGAAGAGCTTAAGAGCATATGCGCAAGCTGCGCGAAATGCGGTCTGTGCAGGACCCGACACAATGTTGTATTTGGTGTTGGCAAAGAAAATGCTGATATTATGTTCATTGGTGAAGGTCCCGGAGAGCAGGAGGACTTGCAGGGTGAGCCCTTTGTTGGCGCAGCGGGTAAGCTTTTGGACGATATGCTGTCCATTATCGATGTAAACAGAACAAACTGTTATATCGCAAACATTGTCAAATGCAGACCGCCGATGAACCGTGATCCGGAACCGGAGGAACAGGATGCCTGTTTTTCCTATCTGCAGCAGCAGATCGAGCTGGTAAATCCTGCTATTATCGTTTGTTTGGGCAGAATTGCAGCGCAGCGGATCATCAATCCAGATTACCGGATCACAAAAGAACACGGACAGTGGATCTGCAGAAACGGCATTTGGATGACAGCTATTTATCACCCGTCCGCACTATTGCGGGATCTGCGGAAACGTCCTGAGACCTTTGATGATCTGATGGCCATCCGCAGAAAGCTCCGTGAAGTTCACGCACAGCTATAAGAAATCGTCGGTACGTGTTGATTCAAAAACAATATGCTTTAATGCGATCACCACGACATAGCGACACGGGGGACGATTTACTTTTCTTAGCTTTTGACAGATGGGAGGCTTATTCATTGAACAAATTTATAGACTTTTTAGAGAAATTAGATGCTGCAAAGATCTATTACAAAATAAATAAAGTTAGTGAGAATATCTTGGTAGAAGTTGCAGTACCGGGACAAAGATGGGAAATTGAATTTGATCGTAATGAAAATATTCAAATAGAGAAGTTTATCAGTGAAGGCGTAATTCATAACGATGATGAGACTTGTACTCTTTTTCGTGATTTTTCAGATTAGAAAATGGGTATAGGCCGTTTTTCGGCTTTAATGAGCGCTTTGCGGATTAGTTGAGGACATACCGTAGGGAACAGATATATGTCCGTTTTGTAAGAAAACGGAAGGCATATATGCCTTCTCTACGAACAGCATTATATTGTTTCAATTTATATTTGGAGTACAAACCGATGGTTTGTACTCCATTTTTTTATTTTGCAGACTGTTTACGACTGTAATTTTTATGATGCGGTTTTATACTCAATTTTACCAAAATGAAAGGAGGAAGCATATGCATCTGACAAGTTTTCTGCAAAACGGTCAGCTTACCGTGGCAATGACCGGCGAGATCGATCATCATTGCGCAAAAAACTACATACAAACGATCGAGGGGAAAATAGAGGCTTATAATCCCAATATTTGTATTTTGGATTTTGGGGACGTGACCTTTATGGATTCATCGGGAATTGCTGTGGTGCTGAATGCATTAAGAGCAATGTCACGGATCGGCGGTGAATTGACCGTAACGCAGTTGAAGGATCAGCCAATGAAGGTTTTTCGGGCATCGGGCATTGACAAGCTTGTAAAAATTGAGGAGGTATTGACTTGAAATTTGAAAACTATATGATCCTGGAATTTCCAAGTAAGTCCAGCAATGAGGGCTTTGCCCGTTCTGCTGTTGCTTGCTTTGCCGCACAAATGGATCCAACAATGGAAGAATTGGGAGATATACGGACAGCGGTGTCCGAAGCGGTGACCAATTGTATCGTGCACGCCTATCCGGATGCCTACGGTATGATCACACTGCGTTGCCGTATTCTAAAAGATCATACCCTTGATATCGTGATCAAGGATAAGGGCGTTGGCATTGAAAATGTAGAACAGGCGAAAAGACCAATGTTCACCACCGGCGGCAGTGAGCGCAGCGGTATGGGCTTTACCATTATGGAAAGCTTTATGACCTGGTTTTCTGTAAACTCTGTGCCGGGAAAGGGAACGACTGTACATATGCGCAGAAAGCTGCAGCGGCGTAAATGAGCAGAACAGAAGAATTGATCGCCCGCTGTCAGGCAGGGGATCAACAGGCAAAAGAACAGATCGTTGAGGAAAACACAGGGCTGATTTGGTCTGTAGTCAAGCGCTTTACAGGACGTGGAACAGAAATGGATGATCTGTTTCAGCTTGGCTGTCTTGGTTTTATTAAGGCCGTGGATGGCTTTGATCTTTGCTTTGGTACCCAGTTTTCAACATATGCAGTACCCAAAATTGCCGGTGAGATCAGGCGTTTTTTGCGTGATGACGGCGCTGTAAAAGTTTCTCGTGGGATCAAAGAACGGTCTGCTTCCATAAAGCTTGCGCAAAGCCAACTACTTTTACAGTTGGGAAGGGAGCCAACAGTTTCAGAGATCGCCGAACAAACAGGCTTTACCCCGGAAGAAATTGCCGAAGCGGAAACTGCTACAGCGGCGGTGGAATCCATTCACCAGCCGGCAGGGGAGGACGGGTTTTCTCTTGAAAATATTTTGTCCAATACAGAAACGGAGGAGATGTTTTTGGAAAAAATGTCTTTGCGTCAGGCCGTAGAGCAGCTGCCGGAAAGAGAAGCAATGGTCATTAAACTGCGATACTTTCACGGATTGACCCAAGACCGTGTTTCAAAAGTTCTGTCGGTCAGTCAGGTGCAGGTTTCAAGAATTGAAAAGAAGGCGTTGGGATTACTTCGCCAATTTATGATTTGATAGCAAATAATGCTTTACCTTTTGACAAAAATGAAGTAAAATAGACGCATCTGATTTATATGTGCAGGTGCTGTTATGACCCAACAACAATGTATTCGTTTTATCAATGCCAGAAAGGCATATATTGAACGCAGCTTCCGTGATTTGAACCCTATGCAGCGCAAGGCGGTATTGACCACGGAAGGCCCTTTGCTGCTTTTGGCAGGCGCAGGAAGCGGCAAGACTACCGTCTTGATCAACCGTGTTGCCAATTTGATCCGGTTCGGCAGAGCAAGTGACTGTATGGATATTCCGGACACAGCTACTCCGGAAGATGTGGAATTTTTGGAATCCTTAACAGACAATATTTCCGAGCAGGATCAGTACAGAGCAAATTATCTGTGTGCAGTTGAACCTGCGGCACCCTGGAGCATTTTGGCCATTACCTTTACAAACAAGGCTGCCAATGAACTGAAAGATCGGCTTTCTTCCATGCTTGGACCGGAAGCCCAGGATGTATGGGCGATGACTTTTCATGCAGCCTGCTGCCGCATTCTGCGCCGGAATATAGAACGCTTGGGTTATACAGGATCGTTTACCATCTATGACGAAAACGATTCTGAACGTTTAATGAAGCGGATCCTGAAGGATATGGGGCTGGATGAAAAAGCATTACCACCCAAGTATGTGCTAAATATCATCGGTCGTGAAAAGGACAAGATGGTTTCCGCCGACGAATATTTTGAGCGGGCAGAAGGTATGCAGGATGCCCGTGTGTGGCACATAGCAAAGCTCTACAAAACTTATCAGCAGCGGCTGAAAGAGAATAATGCTGTTGACTTTGACGATATAATTTTCCTGACTGTCAGGCTCTTACAGGAATGCGAGGATATCCGTTCTTATTATCAGAAAAAATTCCGATATGTACTGGTAGACGAATATCAGGATACCAGCCATATGCAGTATCTTTTAACAGCGTTGCTTGCCGGTGGTTATGAAAATATCTGCGTTGTAGGCGATGATGATCAGAGCATTTACCGTTTCCGTGGCGCAACCATTGAAAACATCCTTTCCTTTGAAAAGCAGTATCAGGGAAGCCGGATCATTCGTTTGGAGCAAAATTATCGCTCTACAAAATCCATTTTGGATGCTGCCAATGCGGTTATTTCCAACAACAAGGGGCGTAAAGGTAAAAAGCTTTGGACTGCCAATGAATTCGGTGATCCTATCATTGTCTATGAAGCCGCAGACGAAGGCACAGAAGCATCTTATGTTGCAAATCAGATCATACAGCTTTCCGAGGGTAAAAACTTCAAAGAACACGCAGTGCTCTACCGTACAAATGCCCAGTCTAATGCATTGGAATATGCTTTCAAAAGAAGCGGTATTGCTTACAGGATCATTGGCGGTATGCGGTTTTTTGACCGGGCTGAGATCAAGGATATGCTGTCCTATCTTTGTGTGATCAATAACCGAAATGATGATCTTCGTTTACACCGGATCATCAACAACCCACCCAGAGGCTTGGGCGCAAAAACCATCGAAACAGCAGACCGGCTTGCACAGGCTGAGGGTAAGGGGCTTTACAGTGTTGTCAGCGATCCTTATTCCTACGCGCCCCTGGAAAAAGCAGCCGGTAAGCTGATGCAGTTTACTGTGATGATCGAGGGCTTGGCGCAGCTTTTGCAGGAAGGAATGTCCTTGCCGGAATTCTATGAGGAATTGATGCTTCGGACAGGCTATATTCAAATGCTTGAGAGTAAGCCTACGGATGAAAACACCACAAAGCTTGAAAACATTCGGGAATTAAAATCCAGTATTCTGTCTTATGTACAGAATGCGGAAACGCCCACATTGGAAGGTTTTTTAGAAGAAATTGCACTTTACACCGATATTCAGGAGTACAATGAATCCGATGATGCCGTGGTGATGATGACGATGCACGCGGCAAAGGGTTTGGAATTTACCAATGTTTATCTGGTAGGCTTTGAAGAAGGGCTGTTTCCCGGGAACCGGGCAATCGGCGAAATGGAGGAAATGGAAGAAGAACGGCGGCTTTGTTCTGTGGCCATCACCCGTGCCAAGGAGCGCCTGACCATTACCCATGCCCGTCAGCGTATGCTGTACGGACGCACCAACGCCGCTCTGCCGTCACGGTTTTTGAAAGAGATACCGGATGATATAAAAGTCCAAAAAGGCGGCTATTACCAGTCCGGCGGCTTTGGTGGTTATCAATCTGTTACTTACAAACCGCACAACAGCTATATTGCAGCAAAAAATTATACTTCCACACCTTCTGCTGTGCCGCAGATCGTTTTGAATAAAGGCGATATGATCGATCATAAAGCCTTTGGCAGGGGGTTGGTGCTGTCTGTCATTCGGATGGGTGGCGATGCACTGTTGGAGGTTGCCTTTGATAAGGTGGGCACCAAGAAGCTGATGCTCAATACTGCCGCCGCGCATATTAAAAAAGTGTAATTATTTCGTTATTCAGGGCATATCCTTTCCCGGGAGGGATTGTGGATGCGCCGATTCCTGAGGAGAATACGGAATTTTCTGATCTTATTTACTATAATTTCTTTCGCGGCGCTGATTTTTTTCAGATACCGCTATACAGAGGCCATTCAAGCTTTGGCGGAAACACAGATCCGCAATTCCACATCGGACTTGATCAATGATGCGATTGATGAACAGATCGAATTGGGGAATATTCAATATGACCGGATCGTTTATTTTGAAAAGGATCTCAATGGGCGTATTACAGCGCTGAAAACTAATATGAGTGAAGTTAACAGGTTAAAAACCGACATTCTTGATCTGATCAATGATGATATTTTGGCACTGGATACTTCTGATATTGGAATACCGATCGGCAGTCTGATCCTTCCGGAAGTTTTTTCCGGTAAAGGTTTTCAAATTCCGGTAAAAGTTCATTCCATCAGCAATTCTGACGCTTCTTTTCACAGCAGTTTTTCTCAGGCCGGTATCAATCAGACCTTGCAGCAGCTGACGATGGAAGTGATCGTGGATGTGACGATCCTGGTACTGGGACAGACCAACAGCTTTACGGTTTCCAGTAATGTAGTAGTAGCTGAAACGGTGATCGTCGGGCAAGTTCCAAATACATTTTTCCAAACCGGAGGGTCATAATGGAAACAAAAGATAGAATTTTACAATTAACAAAACTGCTCAATGAAGCGAACTATCAGTACTATGTGCTGGATGATCCGCAGATGCAGGATTTTGAATATGACAGATTGCTTCGGGAGCTGGAGGAACTGGAAGCGCAGCATCCTCAGCTTATCCAGCCGGATACACCTACGCAACGGGTTGGCGGTCAGGCACTGAGTAAGTTTGAAAAAGTGACCCATACAGTGCCGCTGATGAGCCTGCAGGATGTTTTTTCCTTGGAGGAGCTGAATGAATTTCTGCAAAAGATCCTTGAGGAATTTCCCGGTACGGCATTTACTGTCGAACCCAAGGTGGATGGGCTTTCTGTCGCATTGGAATACGAAAACGGTTATTTTGTCCGTGGCGCCACCCGGGGCGACGGCGTGATCGGTGAGGATGTAACGGATAATCTGAAAACCATTCCGTCTATCCCTATGTTTATTGAAAATGCGCCGGCAAGGCTGATCGTTCGCGGCGAAGTTTTTATGCCCAAAAAGAGCTTTGAACGGCTGAATGAACGGCAGGAGAAAGAGGGAAAACCGCTTTTTGCCAATCCCCGTAACGCGGCAGCCGGTTCCTTGCGTCAGCTTGATCCAAAGATCGCTGCCCAAAGAGGGCTGGACATTCTGATCTTCAATGTACAGTATGCTGAAGGTGTTGAGTTCTATACCCACAGTCAGTCCTTGCGATATCTGAAGGATCTGAAATTCAAGGTGATCGATTGGGCACTGCTTTCTGCAGCATCAGATATCAACAAGGAAGTGCTGCGTATCAATGATCAGCGGGAATTGCTTTCCTGCGATATTGACGGCGCTGTGATCAAGGTGGATGATCTTGCTTTGCGCAATACACTGGGCGCAACAGCAAAATTTCCCAGATGGGCTGCAGCATACAAGTACCCGCCTGAGATCAAACCCACCGTGGTGGACGATATCGTTATTCAGGTAGGCAGAACCGGTGTTTTGACACCCAAGGCAGTGGTGCGTCCTGTGCGTCTTGCAGGCACGACCGTTACCAACGCCACCCTTCATAATCAGGATTTTATCGCGCAGCGGGATATTCGTATCGGTGACACCGTTATGATCCGCAAAGCCGGTGAGATCATTCCGGAAATTCTGGAGGTGGACTTTGCGAAGCGTCCGGCTGGCACACAGAAGTTTGTTTTGCCCGCATTCTGTCCTGTGTGCGGTGCGCCCACCCAAAAAGATGATGACGGTGCATTTTTGCGTTGCACCGGCTCAGCCTGTCCGGCACAGATATCCAGAATTATTGAGCATTTTGTCAGCCGGGATGCGATGGATGTGGACGGTCTTGGCGGCGCCATTGTGGATGGATTGATCGAAAAAGGGCTGCTGAATACACCTGCCGATATTTACGAGCTGACTTTGGATGATATTAAATCCCTGTGGCAAAGCGGTGAGACAGCGGCAAAGAAGCTGCTGGATGCCATTGAAAACAGCAAAAAACAGGACCTGGGCAAGCTGATTTTTGCACTGGGTATTCGACAGGTAGGCGCAAAAACCGGCAAGATCCTTGCGCAGAGGTTTGGCACGCTTGATGCGCTGATGAATGCCACTGTTGAAGAGCTGACACAGGTTTCCGATATTGGTGCTGTTACTGCAAATTCTATTGTAGAATGGTTTAAGCAAGAGCAATCTCAATTGATCGTTGAGAAGCTGCGCAAAGCCGGTGTAAATTTTGAAAGTCAGGTGCAGATCACGGATCACCGGTTCGCCGGGATGACTTTTGTACTGACCGGTGCGTTATCCAAGTTTACCAGGGAAGAAGCCACGGAAAAAATCGAATTGTTTGGCGGTAAAGCATCTGGATCTGTTTCCAAAAAGACAAGCTATGTGGTAGTTGGAGAAAATGCCGGCTCCAAGGAGCGAAAAGCAAGGGAATTAAATATTCCTATTCTCTCTGAGGATGAATTTTTGGTTATGCTGCAATAAAAAAGCGGAAAGTGCGACACAAATCGCACTTTCCGTTTTTTTATTTATAGTCCAGTATTTCTTTTGCAATATAGATGGGACGGTTTTTGCTTTGTTCAAAAGTTCTGCCCACATATTCACCTATAATGCCGATGCACAAAAGCTGTATACCGCCCAGCAGCAAGGTCAGCACGATGATGGTGGCGTAGCCGGGAACATCTATGCCGGTGATGAGCTTTTGCAAAATAACAATAAACAGGTAAATAAACGAGATCACAGCGGTCAGGCTCCCCAGGTAGGTGGCCATTCGCAGAGGCTTGGTGGAGTAGCCGATGATCCCCTCAACGGCATAGTTCGTAAGAGATCTGAAATTCCACTTTGTCTGTCCGGCCATACGCTCGCAAGCTACATAGGGGATAAAACAGGTGTTATAGCCCACCCAGGCGAAAATACCCTTGGAAAACCGATGATACTCCGCAAGCTCAATAATGCTGTCCGCAACACTTCTGCGAATGGTGCGGAAGTCACTGGCATCGGACTTCAGGTTCACATTGGAAAGCTTGTTGATCAGGGTATAAAAAGTTTTTTTGAAGAAGGAAAGGACCTTGCTCTCACCGCGACGGTCCTGATAGGCAGCTACAATGTCGTACTCCGGTTGCTCATCTAAAATCTTCACCATATCCCGGACGATCTCAGGGCGCTGTTGCAGATCGGCATCGATAAAGCTTACATATTCACCGCAGGTCTGTGTTAGACCGGCATAAATACCGGCTTCTTTGCCGAAATTTCTGGAAAAGCTTACCACTTTTACGGGGCATTTCTGCTGGGCGTGGATCTTGCGCAGATTGTGCATCGTGGCATCCTTGCTGCCGTCGTCAATAAATACGATCTCGTAATCGTAACCGCAGTCTTTAAAGGCTTCAATGGTGGCATCCTGAAATGCCTGTACATTCTCTGCTTCATTATAGCATGGCACAACAAGAGATAATTTCATTAATTGATCCTCCTGATTTATCCGTTGGTAATGGTACCGTCACCGCTGATGGGAATTGCTTCTCCCAAGTAGGTGGGCTTAGGCTTGATAATTACTGTAAAAATGTCTTTCACACGGGCTAAGACCTCACGGCAATCCCTATAAAACTGACCGCCGAAGGTGCGGTAGTCGGAAGCAACGCCATAGGCTTCGATCCCCAAATGATTGGCTATATACAACGCCCGGGAGAGGTGGTATTTTTGCGTAACGATAATGATCTTGTCCGTTCCAAAGATCTCCTTCGCCCGGTACATACTCTCATATGTAGAAAAGCCGGCGTGATCCATAAAGATATTTTCCTCTTTAACACCCATATTCAAGGCGTATTGCTTCATTACATTCACTTCGTCATAATCGGTCTGACCGTGATCACCGCTCATCAACAGCTTTGGTGCGGCACCCTTTTGAAACACTTCCACACCCCGTTCCAACCGGTCAGCCAGCAGGGGCGTGGGGCTGCTGCCCCGTACGCCGCAGCCCAAAACAAGGATACAGTCAGCGTCTGTAATCTCAGCAGCCTGATCAGATGAAAGGATATAGGGCTCAGCATAGGAGATCACATATTGGTTCAGCGCTGCAAGACAGATAATTCCAAAAACAAACAGCCCCATCACGATCAACAGAATTTTTCTGATTCTCTTTTTTATTGTTGACATATGATCACCCCGTTTCGGCATTTTTGTATATCATAGCATATTTTTTGAGGAATTGAATACCTGATTTGAATTTTTGTTGACTTTTTTTATCGGGTATGGTATTTTTTAAATGTTAAAAGCGCAGATGGGGAGTTTTGTACTGCAGATCATCTCAGAGAGTACGCGTTCGGTGCAAGCGTATATGATAGTGGTTCAATTGTCGCCCCGGAGCAGATTTCCTGAAATTGAAGTAGGGAGGTACGGGTCAGCCCGTTATAGCTTTTGAGTGCCCGTTTTCGGGAATTCAGGTGGTACCACGGAGTATTGTATATTCCGCCCTGAGCAAAATGCTCAGGGCGTTTTTTCGTAAAGGAGTGTTTTATATGGCAAGAGAATTGCCCAAGGTGTACGAACCTCAACAGGTAGAAAAGGAAATTTATAAAATGTGGGAGGATGGCGGTTATTTCAGCCCCAGCCGTGGAAAGGATGCAAAACCTTTTACCATCGTTATGCCGCCCCCCAACGTGACCGGTCAGCTTCATATGGGTCACGCGATGGACGCAACGCTGCAGGATACCTTGATCCGTTTCAAGCGGATGCAGGGTTATAATGCGCTGTGGATCCCCGGTGTTGATCACGCCGGTATTGCAACGCAGATCAAGGTGGAAGAAGAGCTGCGCACCAAAGAGGGTCTGAGCAGATACGACCTGGGTCGTGAGAAGTTTTTGGAACGTGTTTGGGACTGGAAGCATCAGTATGGCAACCGGATCG
>CAZLLC010000013.1:0-23002 GCA_964560245.1 uncultured Oscillospiraceae bacterium
CGCAGTCAAAGTGACGCTCGGGGAAAGCCTTCTTGAATACACCGGTCTTGGTAGCGCCGGCCAGGTCTGCATCCAAAACGACCATATCGGGATGCTCTGCGCCCAGCTCCTTCAGGGCTGCGCCATAGCTGTCACGGGTAGCAACTTTCTTCATTTCTGCCATATTACTTTCCCTCCAGTTCTGCAAGCTGTGCGTTCAGCTCGTTCATCGCCTGCTCGTACTCAGCATCGTTGGGTGCCTTGCCGTGCCAACCGGCATCGTTTTCCATATAGGAAACGCCCTTGCCCTTAACAGTGGACATCACGATGGCAGTGGGCTGACCCTTGGTCTTCTTGGCATTGTCGAAAGCCTTTTCCAAAGCTTCCAGATCGTGGCCGTCAACGGCGTGGACATTGAAGCCGAAAGCCAGCAGCTTGTCCACGATGGGATAGGGACTCATAACATCGGCAACATTGCCGTCGATCTGCAGACCGTTGTTATCCACGATGATACACAGGTTGTCCAGCTTATAGTGGGCTGCTGCCATGCAGGCCTCCCAAACCTGACCTTCCTGAATTTCGCCGTCGCCCAGCAGGGAGTAGACCCGGTTGGTCTTGCCCTGATACTTGGCAGCCATAGCCATACCAACAGCAGCGGAGATGCCCTGACCCAGAGAGCCGGTGGACATATCCACGCCGGGAACGGTGTTCATATTGGGGTGACCCTGCAGATAGCTGTCGATGTGACGCAGGGTGGGCAGATCCTCTACCGGGAAGTAGCCCCGGTTTGCCAGCACAGAGTACAGACCGGGTGCGGTGTGACCCTTGCTGAGCACGAAGCGGTCACGGTCCTCCCACTTGGGATTTGCAGGATCGATGTTCATTTCCTTGAAGTAGAGATATGTAAATACCTCTGCGGCGGACAGACTGCCGCCGGGGTGGCCGGCCTTGGCGCCGTAGGTGGATTCGATCACGCCCATACGTACCTTGCAGGCGGTGATCTGAAGCTGTTTTAATTCGCTGGAAGTCATATTGTTCCTCCTCATAATTTTGTTTTGGAGATTGTCATCTTTTTTATATTACCACTATTTTACTGCTGTTTCAAGTATTTTACACTTTTTCTTTTGTCCGGTCGTCCAGATTGTTGCTAAACACGAAAAAGCGCTGGTATAAGAATTCCAATGTGAAATTCAGCAGCATATTCAGCCCCGTGACCAGGTACTCATTCCACAAAAGGTCCTCTGCCAGGAAATTGCCCAGAAGCGTAGACAGGGGCGTAAACACTGCGTAAAACAGCAGCACCTTTACCATCGCCACCGGCACATTGGCAGCCGACTGGAAGGTAAACCGACGGTTCAGGGTAAAATTCCACAGCACGCTCAGCAGCAGGGAAATCAGGTAGCAAGGCCAGTATTTCCATTGCAAAAGCTCATTCATCAGGGCAAAGCTGCCCATTTGAATAACGCCTGCGCTAATCGAAAACAAGGTGAATTTGACCACTCTTAGAAACTCTTTCATTTTTCCTTTCATCGCTGCATACTTCCTTTCAGGGGCGGATTTTTCTTCCGGCGCACCCGCTTGTTCCAAAGATGAAGCTGGGTAAACAGCCAGGAATAAACGGATGCTGCCACTACCAACACTGCCAGACCTATGCCCACGGTTTCCCAATCCCCAGGCTGGCAGATCAAAGACAGCACATTTTTCAACAGGTAAATCGCATAGGAAAGGGTACCCAAAAGTCCAAACAGACCGAACACCGGTATTTTCTGCAAGCAGAATACACCGTAGATCAGGAAGCACGCCATTGCCGTTTTGGAGACCAGCCAGCAAAGATTGCAGATCCAGCCACTGTCAAAGCCCGTTGCCAACACATAGCCGCCAACAGCCGCCGCCAGCAGCAGCGCGCAAACCAGCAATCTTCCCTTCAGCCCCAGTTCCCGGAGCTTTCTTTTCAGTCCAAGCTGAGAAACCAGCACGCCCAAGGGGAAAGCCGCAAGCACTTCCGCGTAAGTCTGCTGCTCTATGGATGCGAAAGCAATTGCCGCCGCCGCAAACAGGATCGCCACAGGAGTCGCCTTTCCTTCTACATACTGGAATACCAGCCAAAACAGCAGGTAACAGGCAAACAGCATATGCAAAAACCATCCGGACAAGCCGATGGGGCTCTGCTCTACCCAAGTAATACCTGTTCCGCCGTTCAGCAGGGAAATAATGATCAGCGACACCAACGATGGGATCCAGACCTTTACGATCTTATTTTCCCAATAATGGGGCAATCCCTTTTTCCACAAAAAGGATTCGGACAGACCGTAGCCGGAGCAAAACAGGAATATTATACTGCCCACACCTGCCAGCTGTGCCAATACATACGTCTGAAAATACACAACAGACACATAGGCAACCATCACCAAAAATATGGCAATGCCCTTCATGATCAGAAAGTGATTTTCATCACATAGTCTAAAGCTTTTTATATAGTCAATATCAATTTTCTTCGCCATTTGTAGTAATACCTCTTGCTTTTCTGCGTGTTTTGATCTCTACATTTTCTGCAGATTGAATGATGCTGTTTTACTTTTCCGTCAGCTTTTTTCAGGAAGAACAATCCAACTTCCCAAAATTTCATCCCATTTAATCGGTTCGAAGATTCCAAATCCTCCAGCAGGAAAAAAAGTTAACTCTCCAAAATATGTGCACCCATTTACACTGTAAAAATCCACCCGTAGAAACGGAATATTTCGTGACAGCAATTCCGCATACTGCATCATTTGATCTAATCCATCTGGAAAAACAATCTCCTCATCAAATGCAGGCATACACACGGCTTCTCCGCAGTCGATCAATTTCTTATCGCAGTCGTAATAGTTTGCTCTATGTTCCACAAACCGTCCAAAATCCACCTTGAAGCATTTTACCTTGCCATTAAAACAAAAGAATTTATAATCACGTAGTTCTCCTGTAACCTGGTCCTCCATATATGCTTCAGCAATGATCCGGGGCTTTACATTTTTGTACGGCCACTCTCTACCAATCTTATAATAATTTGTATTTAAAGAGCGGGTCATTTTTTCCCGGGCAGATTCCATATTCATTTGGGCTTTATCTTTTACAATCACCACATCTCCGGAACCGTGGGTGCATTTCAGGACAAACTGATCCGGCAGTTTATCGAAATCAATTTCATCAAAGCTTTCCCAAACGCCATATGTAGGGATGATATGCTCCTGACCGATTATTTCCGCCGCCACCTGTTTTGCCTCATACTTATCCACCATTCTGGAATAAGCAGGCTCTCGGTTATAAAGCTTCAGCCACTGCAGTTTTTCATTAAAGCTTTTAGGATCCTTCAGGTTCAAGGGTTTCAGAAAAATATTCTTATACTGAATTTTCAGCGCTGTTTTATCCGGAAGCAGCTTAAACAGCGCAGACCCTGCAATTTTTTTCATGAAGATCCGGGGCGTATGAAGCATCGTATGGAGTTTTCTTGTAATGACAGACATAATTATACCTTCTTATGTTTTTTCAGCAATTTATCATACACATTTACCAGTGTTCTTCTATCCGTCAGAAGCAGCCACAAAACCGCCGCTGCCAAGACCAAGATCGCCACAACCACAGCGATCAGCACCCACTGGATCAAGGAAGAACAGGGAATCACAACCAGCTCTCCAACCGCATACGCCGCAAGGAAGAACGGCACCCAAAGCAGCACCTTTTTCCAATATGTAAACTGCCGTCTTTTAATAATATGCTTGTTGGCGTGAGCGACGATTAATGGCGTTCTGTATGCCGCACCCGCAATCGTTCCAATCAAAACACCGTAAATACCCAGTGGCTTGACCAAAAGGACAGAAAGCACAAGATTGATCACTGCTTCAACCACTGCATACATTTTGACTTCCTTAAAGTGCCCCGCCGTATTGACCGCAACAATAGAAGGAATACGCAGATTAACGATCAGCTTGGACAAAATGAACAGGATCGGCAAGCCGGCGAAATAATACCGGGTGTCCATATTTGCTGTATAAACTTCAATAAAAGGACGAAACAGGATCAGAGCCACTGCATACAGAAAAAACACAAGGAACAGGTATACCGATTCAAAATCATCAAATTCCTTTTTAAATTTTTCAAAATCCTCAAAGTATGTTTTTCCAAGCCCGGCAAACACCGCTTCTCTGCAGCTGCCAAGCACATTGCCCAATCCGGAGGTCACAAAATTATACACCGAGTAGATACTGGTGTACACCAAGCCGGAGCTAATGCTCAAAACCAGCATATCTGTGCTGTCCACGATCATTCCGGCGATCTCACTGACCAAAACATCCTTGCGTTTGTTCTCTTTCGGTGCCACGCAGGAAGTCGCTGTTTTTGAATACAGATACGGGAACTGTTTTCTGACATAAGCATTTACAATGACCAGCCGCAAAAGTGTTGTCACCAGCGCCACAGACTGATACATCAAAATATCTTTTGTTGTAAACAGCACTGTCATATGCAGGCCCGTACCGATCAGCAGCAAAAGAATATTGATAATATAAACGGCATAGCTTTTATTGTTGGCGATCAGCACAACACTATATTTTGCCTGGAAGAAGTATTCCATCGCCGAGCTGACCGCTCTGAGCAGCAAGAACGCCACAATGATCTTGTACGGCAGCTCATTTTCCAGAAGAAACGGGAACAAAACAGCGATGGGGATAATTGCAGCCAGAAAGAAGTAACCCATTTTCCGATACTGCTTTCCGGTATCCCAATAGATTGCCCGAATCATATCCTGGTTGTTGTCAGCTATATGCTTAAACATCTGCTGGATCGCTGCTGCCGAAATTCCAAACTGCAGCACGCCCAACAAAGTCATAATTTGGGAAATAGATTGATTCAATCCGTTATAAACAGAGCCAAAGATCTCCGTATAGAATTTGGGCAAGATCAATCCGACAACCAGATTCACCACCTGGTATATCATAGATGCTGCAAAATTAATTACTGCTCTTTTATTCATTACGAGAACTCACGCTCCATTGATTTTGCGATTTACAAGCTTGGAAACTGCATAAAGCAAATTCTTTGACTTCAGGCGCATTGCCAGTGTAAACAAGGTCATAAACCGGGATTTCTTCAGGTTTTTATATTCAGAAAAATACTGCTGTACCCGTTCATTGCGCAACAGCATTTTGGCATTTTCTTTCCATTGCTGAGGATACTTGACTATAAACGCATTGGCAGAATAGTTAGCGATCTGCTCGCAAACATTGTCCACCAGCTTCTGCTTCGGCAAGTCTTTGTATAGATCCCACTTTTTGAAATGCTCTGCAGTCATATCGAAAACGGTGCTGTAAATACTCACCATTTCCTCATAGGATCTGCCTTTATAATGACCGGGCTCAATAATATAGCAGTAAAATGCCTCCTCAATGGTCACCAGCTTTTCGATCTTATCAAACAAAAGCAGGGAATACGCCACATCCTGTCCTCTGCGAAGAGGTGGGAAGAACAGCTCATTCTCCATTAAGAAAGAGCGCCGGTACATCCGGTTACAGGCCGATAATACTACAAAAGAATTGAAATACTGCTCAACAAAGAACGCCCGCACATCTTCCTGACTCTGATAAATGCAGTTGCCTACTTTGACCGAATCGTAGGGGATAATTTCACCATCTTTTTCTGTAAAAATGTCATATCCAAAAACCAGCACCTGGGCATCCGCTTCTGTGATGGCGTTATAGGCTTTTTCCAAAAGGTCTTCCTTCAGCCAGTCATCAGAATCGCAGTGATAAACATAGTCGCCGTTTGCAGCTTTAATGCCCACATTGCGGGTAGGTCCAAGACCTTCATTTTCTTTATGGATCACGCGGATATTGTCGTATTTTTCTGCATACGCATCGCATATTACTCCGCTTTGATCGGTGGATCCATCATTAACCAAAATGATCTCAAAATCCTGAAAGGTCTGATTCAGAATACTCTGCAAGCATCGGTCCAGGGTTTTTTCTACATTGTAAACCGGGACTAAAACACTGACTGCTACACCCATTTTGAAATCTCCTTTGTATCACTTCAAAAACTCTTGTTCAATTTTCTGAACAAAATATTCTTTCTGGAAAAACGGCTGTTTTGCTTTGGCATCCGCCTTCAGTCTGTCCAGCTCTGCCGGATCAGACAAGGCTTTCTTCATTGCTTCATACAGCTGCTCCTCATCATCGACCACCATGCTGCATCTGGGTGCTTCCGGCGGTTCATAAGCACCGGCGGTATTTGTAGAAATAACCGGCACACCCAGGATTACCGATTCTGTGATCACCGTGCTGAAGCCTTCCGCAATCGACGAAGATATAAACAAATCAGCCTTTGCCATATATTTATACGGATTTTCCCGGAAGCCCAACAGCTTTGCATTAGAAAGCTGATTTTTCTGAATATAGGCTTCCAGTTCCGGGCGTTTATCGCCTTCACCCACGATCCACAGTGTATGTAATACGCCTTCATCCATCAGCCGTTTATGCACACGCAGCAAGCGGTCAAAAGCCTTCTGCTCTGTCAGCCGACCTACAGAAATGACCAGTGGTTGAGGAATCTCTTCCTCAATATCCTGCGCGCCTTTTTGTCGTATAGCTTCATCATCTACCACATTATACAAGACCGCTGTTTTATCTTTTGGTATGCCGTATTTTTCTATAAGACTGTTCCGAACAGATTCCGACACACAGATCACCTGGTCTACGGTTTCATACGCCTTTTGTTCTGAATCAGGATGGGGATACACTTTTTCTGAATCGGGATACCGCAGAAGATCGGTATGCAGCCAAGCAATTCTCCGGGCTTTTGTATTAGTCGAATTTGCAATAACTTTGGTGGGAAAACCTTCCAAAAATGCCACCTCGTAGTCATAATCGTCCTTTACAAACAGGTTGTACATCCACTTGGCAGGCAACAGTTTCATCCATAATGCAGATAAAAACTTCCTTAAAACCGGGTTTTTCGTCCCAACAACGGTCTTATACACTACACTTTTATCCAGCGAAGATCGATATGCGCCCACATCCCAAAATGTGTGTACTGTGACCTGAAAGTTGCTTTTGTCAAGATTATTAACGATCTCAACAAGTGCTTTTTCCGCGCCGCCGTTATAGAGCGTGTTGATAAAAAAGAGAATTTTCTTCATTTTTGTTCTCCGTTTTTGTGTTTTTCGTTGCTCCAGGCTTATTGTTTTCCTATCAAATCGTAATACAGCTGTATCTGATCTTCCACATTCTTCTGTCGATCGTGCCGCTGCTGTGCCTGCTTAATAGCATTTTGGGAAAGTTCTGTACAAAGCACTTTATTATCAAACAACCGGCATATCAGTTCTGCCAGTTTGTCTTTATCTTCATAGTCATAGCAAAGACCACTGTGACCGTCTTCTACAAGGTAGGTAGAACCTCCCCTTTTTGACGCGATCACCGGCGTACCGATCAGCTGTGCTTCGCACAGGGATAGTGAATCTGTATCATAAGCAGAGGGGAACACATATATATGCGCCTTTTGTAGATTTTGCGCCATTTCCTCCGCAGTTTTTCTGCCGATAAATTCTACATTTTCCGTCAGCCCAAGCTTTCTGATCTTCCGCCACAGATACCGCTCATAGCCGTTGCTGGAGCAGTAATCCGCACTGTTGCCCGGCACCATCAGCTTCACATCCGGGTAGGTCTTTTTCACCTGTGCCAGCGCATCGAGTAGTTGATGCAGACCCTTCAGCGGATAGGATGCCGCACCGGTAAAAATGGTATGAGGCGTATATGTATCCGGGGTCCATTTTGCAGCCTGATAGAATTCTTCCCGCAGATTGTAGTTCAGACGAAAGTATTGCGCATTGGGATTGACCGCAGTGATATACTGTCGGTCGTGCTCTGTTCTGCCGGACACATATTTCACACCACGGATCACTTTTTTTTCTCTTCTGGCATTTTGTGCATAGAGCAACTCAGAAAAAACAGGCAGTTTCAGTTTAAATAGCTGTTTGGCTGTAAACAGCCGATAATATGTATACCACGGCAGCCCCGCATGATAGGCCTTTGAAATATAGGACAAAATGCCCTGTACGGTCAGCAGTACCGGAACAGAAGGCGCTGTCTTCAGTATGCTATAGCCCACAGAATACTCTGTGCCGTAGATGTGTATCAGATCCGGCTTAAAATCCTCCAGCACAAACCGACAATCATCTTCGGTTTTCGCAGAGGTGAACAGCAGTCTTTTTCCTGCGCCCGGGAAAATATAATGCCGGACATTGTTCACTGTCACAATTTCTTTTTTTTCCACATACCCATATGTCATAGTTGCCAGTTCCACATTTTCGTCCTGAGAAAGACTTTTCTGCGGATCCACCAACCAACTGCCGCTAAAGGATGTATTGATTCCCAGTGCTTTTGCCGCATCGGGCAGAACCATATTTACGATCCATAAGACTTTCATAGGGATCCTCCTTTCGCTTCTTCCTGCATTTTTTCAAAAAACTGCATATACTGGGGAAAAATAGCATCCATTCCGAAATGGCTTACCGCAAAAGTTCTGCAGCTGTCCGTATAATGGGCCTTGCCTTTTTCAAGGATCTGACGCACTGCCCGTAGCATTGCTTCCAGATCTCCCGCCGGCACCGCCGTACCACAGTTTTCACCCACTTGTTCTGCATTTGCAGTGCTGTCAAAGCACACGATCGGCGTTCCACAGCTCAGAGCCTCTGCAGATACTTTTCCAAATGTCTCCTCCAGGGAGGTCTGCAGAAACACATCTGCCATACTGTACAGCTCCACCAAACGGTCGATCTGATCTGTTTTGGGAATATGTATGATTTTTTCGGGCAATACAACATTCTTGGCAATATTACCTACCAATACATATCTTTCATCTTCATTAAGCCGGTTTGCAATAGCCAGCGCAGTATGGATACCTTTGCTGGTGCCCCAGTTATTAGCGATGCTTAAAATCACTTTATTGTTCTCTATGCCTAGCTTTTTACGAAGTTCAGCTCCGTTTCCGGGCGTAAATAATTCTGTATTTATCCAGTTGTAGATGCGCTGCTTCATCATAGCATTTTGAAATGCCGGAGCTTTTTTCGCCTCACCAAGGATCCAGTCCGATACCGCCACCACACCTAACCGGGGAATAGCCTGAAGCAGCTTTTTTTTATCCCGGTGCATTTTTTTTGACCAGTCAAACAGCCAGCTTTTATTATAAAGCCTTTTGGCGGGGCAATTTCCACATTCTTCCTGCCAGCGGTAACAGCCAGCCACCGTATAGTGACAGCATTTTCCCGTAAATATCCAACAATCGTGGAGTACAGCCACTGTAGGAATATCTTTTTTTGCCAAATAATCCAAGAGCATCGGCAGATGGATATAATTGGCGTGAAGATTGCGTAATATTACAACATTGGGCTGATACTGCTCCATAAATTTCAGTAGCTTCCGTGTTGCATTTCCCGAAAAATAGCCCTGCAAACCTGTCGCCCGGGAAAGAATTGCATGCAGCCACTGTCCGATCGGCTTTCCGATTTTATATTCCCACTGGGTTTTCTCCACCGTACCAACGGAAAAAGCCACCGCCGCCTCATATCCCATTGCCCGGAAAGCATCGTTCATCTCCCGGCAGGTTCTGCCTGTGCTTCCGGAGTCACTGATGGCGTTAATTTGCAAGATCCTCATTCAGGGACTCACTCCTTTTTTGTCCTACGCAAAGTAGAATTTGAAATACCGGAAACCGCTGTTCCAAATCCGATAAATAAACAGCATTACACTTCCTGCAATAAAGAGCAGCTTTACAAACTTATAGTCCTTCTCATTCAGTTCCTGGAATGTAGCCGGAATCAGCAGAAGCATAAAATAATAATAGTAATAGCTGACCCGTTCCAGAATATCGCTGCCTATATACCTGGCAAGGTATGCCACAAAGCCTGCCAAAACACCAAAAAAGGCTGTTCTGCTTCCGGTGTCGCTCAGTATTCTGTATCTGTATAACCCTAAAGCAATGGCGCCCACATACAGCAAGACCACAAACAGACCGCCACCGCTGGAGGCAGCAACATCGCTGTAGTCCTCGCCGCTGATCTCGTAATAGCCAGCAATGAATCTATCCACAAACAGCAGACATATAATCAGACCAAAAACATAAAACACCCAGTTGCCGAAGGTATTTTTCAGCATAGGCAGAATATACACCGGCAGGAAGCACATCGCCGTCTTGTGAAATAGCATTGCAAGCACCACCAGCAGGACAAATTTGATCAAATTCCGCTGCTTTGCCTGCTCGTATGCAAATAAACAAATGGACATTGCGATTGCCTGACGCATACCGTTCATATTGAAGGTAAACAGTGTCAGGCAAACATAGATGGTTAGCGACAGGGGCGCATCCGCCGAATTGCGGCTGATAAACCGGCAGGTAGCCCAGGTAATAAACAAAGAGCTTACAATAATAGCCGTTTGTCCGTCCTTAAAGATGTGACCCAGCAGCCACATGGAGTAATAAAAGCCTGCCTCTGAGGAAAGAAGGTCATAATTAGACATATACCGGTCATAATATTCCCGGAATGTTTCATAATTCTGCAAGTTTTCATACTTATACACATAGCCGATGCTGTCGCCACTTCCTGTATAAGGCGTTCTGAGCGCGGAAATGATGGCCACCAGGAAACCGCACAGCATTATATATTTTTTGTAATTATTTTGCTGCAGACCGTATTTAGGCGGTGCCATACCCGCAAGGGCAACGATCAGTGCCAATGAAACTAAGTAAACCATATTTTTTCATCCTGCCCGGAAATCTCAGTCAAGGACCAAGTATTTTCTCAAATGTTAAATCAATAATTTTTTGAATTTTCTCACGGGAATGATTTCTCTGCCCGCATAAATAGGCATTTTCTGCCATTTCCAAAATCCGATCCGGATCTTGGGTCAAAAGCTGGAGCTGCTCAGTTATCTGCTTCTGAGTAGCGGCGCAAACAGCAGCATTTTCAGCCCTCAGATATTCCATCGGCGCCACATCGTGTGCGCCAATGGCTAAAATACATTTTCCGCTGCGGAAATAATCCGTCAGCTTTGTGGAGAAGGACAGCCGGGCGATCTTACTGTTCTCGCCAGTCATCGCTTCAGCAAACAGCAAAATATCCGCCTGCTGCTGCAGCTGAAAAACCTGCTGCTGGGGGACAACGCCCTTCATATGCACGCAAGGTGGCAACTGCTCCAATTCCTCCGGGGGGATATAGGAACCGGTATACACATCCAGTTCGATCTTTACCCCGTCACGGTTGACGGTTTCCATCGCCTTTGCCACTGCCTTGACCGTATCAAATCTACCGATCAGCAGATTGCCGGTATAAAGCATTTTTATAGGTATTTGGAGGTCATAAGGCTTCCAAATCTGCCCCTGTGCAAAATCGATGGGCTTTGTCAAAACCTGGCAGTCGATGCCAAAGAACTCGTCTGCTTCCCGCTTGGTTTTTTCCGTAATTGCCCAAAACGCATCACCGCAATGTACTAACTTTTTCAGACTTTTTCTGTTCATCCAGCGCATAAGCAGAAATCCCGGCTTGCCCGGTCTTTGCTTATAAGTGAAATTATCATCCCAAAAATAGCCCACCGCCTTGGCGCCGCTGCGCTTGACCACATAGCGGCATATACAGTTCATATGGATGTAGCCATCCATTCCGAACAAAACAATGTCCGGCTGGAATTCATCAATAAACGCATCCAGCTCCGGGCTTTTCCATTTGCCGATCTTCCAAATGAGTTCCCGGGCAAACAGCTTCAGATAGGATCTTTTCTTTTTATTCTTGTTATAAAGTGTCCGACTTTTTTCTATAGCATCCTGATCCTGATCATCCATCTGCTGACAGGCCTGCAAGGGTCTTCCTGTTTTTATACCCGGCTTATAGATACTACGGATCACTCTGGATTCTGCAATCTGAAAATACCGGCCGCATTGGGGATTATCCGGAAATTCTTCCCGGCAATAAATATTGGCAATATTCTCTGCCGGGTATTTCTCCAATAAGGACGAAAAGGTGTTGGCACCGATTTTGGAATTCCAGCATGCTACATTGCACACAAGTATTTTGGGTGTCATATTTTCCCTCCTGTCAGCCGATTACAAACTGCGTTTGCGTTTTTTATGTTTGTTTAAATCTATAAATTCTCTTTATACCATTCAATAGCCAGCTTGATGCCATCGGCAAAGCTGTAGTCCGGGTCGTAGCCCAGCAGTCTTCTTGCCTTGGATATATCCGCGTTGGAATGCTTGATGTCGCCCTTCCGGTCAGGGCCGAAATTGGGCTCCATTTCCACATTTAAAGCCTTGGTCAGCCCGTAGAAAATATCGATCAGATACTCTCTGCCGCCATAGGCGATATTAAAGGCTTCACCCGCTGCTTCAGAGGGCGCTAAGCAAGCCTTCAGATTGGCTTCGATCACATTTTCGATATAAGTGAAGTCACGGCTCTGCTTGCCGTCACCGTTGATGGTAGGCGTTTCACCGCTGAGCATCTGCTTCAAAAACTTGGGGATCACCGCGGCATAAGCACCGTCCGGGTCCTGCCGCCGGCCAAATACATTGAAGTAGCGCATACCGTAAGTATCCAGCCCGTACAGCTTGGTATACAGCTTTGCCCACTCCTCATCGCACCGCTTGGTCAGGGCATAGGGAGAAAGCAGATTGCCTTCTCTGCCCTCGGTCTTGGGCAGATTGGGCTCGTCGCCGTAAACACTGGAGCTGGAGGCGTACACGAATTTCTTGACACCCTTCTGACGGGCTGCTTCCAGCATATTCAGCGTGCCTTCAATGTTGTTTCTGCAATAGAACAGGGGCATTTCAATAGAACGGGGAACACTGCCCCATGCCGCCTGATTGAGCACATAGTCCACGCCCTCGCAGGCTGCCATACAAGTATCTAAATCCTTGATATCACCCTTGATAAAGGTATAGTTGGGGTTATCCCGGAACATATCCACATTCTTCTGCTTGCCGGTGGAAAGGTCATCCAACGCTCTGACCTTGTAGCCCATATTCAAAATGGCTTCACACAGGTTGGAGCCGATAAAGCCCGCCGCACCGGTCACCAAAAACACAGAGTTTTCAGGAAATTTCAAATGCTTGTAGCCCATTTTTTACCACCTGTCCTTTATATATTACAGTCTCCAGTAGTTATAGCCGGCATTTTCGTATTCCTTCCGGTCCAGCAGGCCCTTCAGGTCTGCCAGCACCTTGGTGCTGTTGTCGCCTTCCTTGAACATTTTGTCAAAGTCTGCCTGCTTCAGATCCTTAAATTCCTCGTGAGCAACCGCCAGGATCACCGCATCACAGTCTTTGATCTGAGAAATATCCACAAAGTCCATACCGTACAGCCGCTTTGCTTCCTCTGCATCGGCAGCAGGATCTGCCACCGTTGCGGTGATGCCGTATTCCTTCAGCTCATTATAGATATCAATGATCTTGGTATTGCGGGTATCGGGGCAGTTTTCCTTGAAGGTAAAGCCCAAAATTGCCACCTTTGCCTGCTTGATGGCCACATCCGCCTTGATCATATTTTTTACAATGCTCTCTGCTACATACTTACCCATATCGTCGTTGATCCGGCGGCCGGACAGAATGATCTGACTGTGGTAGCCCAGCTGCTCTGCCTTATATGTAAGATAATAAGGGTCAACGCCGATGCAGTGACCGCCCACCAAACCGGGGAAGAACTTCAGGAAGTTCCACTTGGTGCCTGCGGCCTTCAGCACAGCCTGGGTGTCGATGCCCATCTTGTTGAAAATGATGGACAGCTCGTTCATAAAGGCAATGTTAATATCCCGCTGGCTGTTTTCGATGACCTTGGCAGCCTCAGCTACCTTGATGGACTCGGCTCTGTGAACACCGGCCTCTACCACAAGCTCATAGACCTTGGCAACCTGATCCAGGGTCTCCTCGTCCATACCGCTGACGATCTTCGTGATGGTCTCCAGACGGTGGACCTTGTCACCGGGGTTGATCCGCTCGGGAGAATAACCGATCTTGAAATCCACGCCGCACTTGAGGCCCGATTCCTTCTCCAGAATGGGTACGCACACATCCTCGGTAACACCGGGATAAACAGTAGATTCAAATACCACAATAGAGCCCTTGGTCAGATTGCGGCCCAAAATGGTGGATGCGCCCTCCACAGGGGACAGATCCGGGGTGTGATCATCGTTGACCGGGGTGGGCACTGCCACGATATGGAACTTTGCTTCCCGAAGCTTTGTTTCGTCAGAAGTAAATTCCACGGTGCAGTTTTTGATGGCTTCATTACCCACTTCCTTTGTGGGATCGATGCCGTTTTTGTACAGCTCTATCTTCTTTTCGTTCAGGTCATAGCCAATGACCTTGACCTTCTTGGAGAAAGCCACCGCAATAGGCATACCCACATAGCCCAGACCTACCAGGGAGATCTTTTCTTCGCCATTAACGATCTTTTCATAAAGTGTCATTTTGATTACCTCTCGATCTTTAGATAATTACACATTGTTTCATTTACTTTATATACATCGAACTTGCTGCGACAGTATTCATAGCTTTTTTGTCCCATTGTCTCAACAAGCTCGGGGTTCTCTATAAATTTCAGCATTTTCTGCGCCACTGCTTCACCGTCGCAAACAGGCACCAGGAAGCCTGTTTCACCGTCTATGACCGTTTCCCGGCAGCCGGGGGCATCGGTGGTAATGATCGCGCGTCCCATAGACATTGCCTCCAGCACTGTCCGGGGTGTACCCTCCCGGTAAGAGGGCAGCACATACACGGAGCACTGCTTATAGTAATCGGCAACCCTGTCCGTCTCTCCAAAATGCTCAATAATCCCCTGCTGGATATACGACTGCAGATCTTCTTCCTGCAGGGAATCCTGAATACCCTCACAGGCGCCCAGCAGCATACACCGTACCTCCGGGTGCTGCTTTTTCACAATGCTGCAGGCCTGCAGGTATTCCCGGATGCCCTTGGAGTACATCACTCTTGAGAGCATAAAGAAGGTCAGCTTCTCCGGATAAGGTGCCGGAGTAAATTTCTCCATATTTACACCGGAGCCGTTGACGGTCATACATTTATCAGCCTTGACCAGCTTTTCCTTTACAAACTGATCCCGGTCATCGCTGTTTTGGAAGATGACCACATCCGCACAGCGGAAAGCCTTTTTGTACAGCATCGACATAATGGCTTTGATAATTTTTGCTTTGGCAGTCTTGGCAGTGAAGGCATAGCCCGCACCGGTGACCATTGCCGCAATATGGGGCACACCTGCTTTTTTTGCGGCGATAGAGCCGTAGATCACAGGCTTGGAGGTATAGCCCAGCACCACATCGGGCTTTTCCCGGCAGAATATCTCCTTCAGAGCTTTCTGATATCCCAGATCTGCCAAAGGATTGACGCCGTTTTTGTCGATGGGTACTTCGATAAACCGGGCACCCAGTGCCTGGATCTTGTCCACATCGATCTGATTGGGACCGGTGACCACCACCTCATAGCCGCAGGCTACGATTTGCTTGATCAGGTCACCGCGGAAATTATAAACTGTTCGGTTTTTCGGCGAAACCAAAATAAACTTCAAGCTGCCGTCATCCCTTTCCAGCAGTCCAAAAAACTGCTTTTTCCGATATTTTTCCACATTAACCCATAATGATACTCGTACATTATAGTACAAAATATCCGGGATGTCAACAAAGCAAGCCTTCCAAACCATGAAAAAACAGGTGCTTCATCCTGCTAAATGAAGCACCTGTTTTTGATCTTGTTTGAATAGTAAATGATTGTTTAATTCAACATTCCTTATCTCGGCCCCCGCTTTTAAGAGGGGGCTGTCTTTTTGCCGATTTTAGGCAACAAGACTGGGGGAGTTGATGTTTTAATTTCTCCCCCCGGCTTCGCCACCCCCCTCACAAGTGCGGGGGCAAGATAATGTTGGTAATATAAATTCTGATTTACAGCTCCATATCCGGGGTGTAGAAGGCGAAGTTGTTTTTGCCGCCCCGTTTGACCTGATACAGCGCCATATCCGCCTGCTTATACAGCCCATCAAAGGTATCTGTCCGGTCTTTTTGTACCGCGCAGCCAATACTGCAATGCACATGATGGCTGTCACCGGTTCCCACACTGACCACAGACAGCTTCTCAAGCAGCTGGGAAAGGCTTGCCCCAATGGCATCCCGCTTGGAGGCTGCCGCCGGCAGATAAACCAAAAATTCATCACCGCCGATCCGTCCGATCACATCACTTTCCCGGAAGTGCTGCCGCAAAGCATCCGCCAGGCTCTGCAGTGCCCGGTCGCCCTCACCGTGACCGTAGGTATCATTGATGGTTTTTAGGTCATCCAAATCAATATGGATCAGGATGCCCGGGGCTTCTGTTTCCATCAGCCGGATGATCCGCTCCTGGGTGGTGACCCGGTTCAAAAGCCCTGTCATACCGTCCCGCTCTGCCCGGTGGCGGATCTCCATATGGGCTTTCTTTTCCTCTGTAATATCCTCCACGAAGATCACTGCCTGGCTGGGCACGCCCTTGCGGTCGCAGACCGTGGCAAATTCCCACTTTTTCCATCGGACGCCCATTTGGGGATGCTCACTGCAGACCTCGCAGATACCCTCCGGCGCCCCCTGCTGGATCGCATCGTAAAAGTTACGGATTTTCTTTTTCGTATCCATATTGATGAGCCTGTCCGGTTTCAGATATTGCTCCGGATAATTGGGCAGAACATCGGGGATCCCATATCTTTTTGCATACTCCTGGGGCACAGTCAGGGTGTGCTGCAGAATATCGTAGAAGCAGATGGTACGCCGCATCCGCCCGGTGGTCACACGCAGCGCCTCCGCCTGCAGCCAAAGCTGCTCCTGTATACGGATCTCCTCCGCCTTTTGGGCATTGACCTCCCGGGACATAGCGATCAGCATCACATCATCGTCCGCTTCGTTTGCCTGCCGCATCACTGTAGTCTCAAACCATACCTCCGCCCCTTCATTGTCCGGGCGGCGGTAGGCAAGCCGCATCTGTTCCTTCCCTTCCTCCACAAAGATCCTGGTGAGATTTTCCTGGTTGAAGGTATCCGCAAAGACCGCCCGGTCTTCCGGGACTACATTCTTCCGCCGCAGCTGGAGCATCGTATCAATACTGCCCTGCCGGGGTGTGCCCACGGTGGTTCCGCCGTGGTAAGAGAACATCCGGTATGTATTTTTCGTTAAATTCAGAGTCAGGATCTCCGGAAAGTTTTTCTGCACTGCCTGCACCAGGGCATTGATATCCTGATCCTGCTGCTTGGTGCGCATATGCTCCTGCTCCACATCCTCAAAGGAAACGGTGGCGAAGATAGGCGCATTCTCCTCATCCGCAAAGCTGTTGAACCGCAGATAGTATTTGTAGAACCGTCCGTTTATCTGGAAGGACACTCTTGCAGAGCCGTGCTTGTCGCCCCGGTGGATGGCCGAAAACAGCGCCAGCCAATCGCCGATATTATCCTCCGCAACCTTGCCGCTGTCCACCACCAATTGGGGAAAATCGTAGATCTGCTCCGGGATGCGGAACAATTCGGCAAGGCGCTGAGAAAACAGTCCCCGGCGACCCTCTACCCGGTAGCCGAACAAGTCGCCGCCGCCATCGACCAGCTGTAGCAGCACCTCCTCCAGCGTATACCGGAGCTGATAGTCCTGCCCGGTCAAAAAGCTGTCGGAATTCTGCTGTACCTGAGCGGTCTCAAAGCTTTTACGGCTGAGCAAAACAGCCTGCATATCCGCAAAGGGCAGCGGTTTGTGGAAATAGTAGCCCTGACCGCAATCGCAGCCATAGGATTTCAAAATTTCCACCTGACCGGCATCCTCAATACCCTCTGCCACGATGCGACCCTGCTGGAGCTGCCGGCACATCTGCATCAGCCGCCCCAATATCACCTGATTTCTGCCGCTGGTACAAATATTGTCCACAAGGCTTTTATCAAATTTAACTTCGTCAAATTCCACATCCGTCAGGATGGAAAGGTTGGAATATTCCGTGCCAAAATCGTCCAGCGACAGCTTCAGACCCATTTTCCGCAGACGGTTCAGCAGTTCCTTCAGGGTGCCCCGGTCAATGCCGGTGATGGTTTCGGTCACCTCCACCGTGATCCGGGAGGGCTCCACCCCGTAGAAGGCGCATTTTGCCGCAAACATCTCCGCAAAATCATAGGTCATCAGTGTGCCCCGGGAGAAATTCACGGAAATATGGGGATCAATCCCCTGCGCCATCAGCTTTTGCATATCGCAGAGCACCAGCTCCAAAACGTGCATATCCAAATGCTGCAAAATATTCCGTGCTTCATAATAGGGAATAAACCGACCGGGGGGGATGATCTCCCCATCCTCTCCAAGCTTTCGTACCAGCGCTTCCATACCGGAAACCGCGCCGGTACGCAGATCCACCTGAGGCTGATACCACACAGTGAACCGCTGCTCCTTTATATCCCGGAACAGATCATCGGCAGCATTGCCCACTGCCCGGCCTTTGGAGATCTCCTCCTGATAGTACCGCTGCTTTCTGCCGCGCATCCATTCCTCTGCCCGCAGCAGCAGTGTATTGACATCCACATTGCCGTCATCCCAGGTATAGCCCATGGCTACAGAGAAATCCTGCTCTTTGTCAAATTCCTCCTGCAGGCGTGCCACGGTCTTCTCAAATTCCTTCTTCTGCAGACCGGGGCAAAACAGCACAAATTCGTCACCGCCCACACGGCAGACCTTGCCTGACGCCATATGCTCCAGCTTCTCAGCTGTGCGGATGATCACATTGTCACCGTATTTCTGTCCAAAGCTCTCATTGATGATCTTCAGTCCATTGACACTGAGCTTGGCAACACCCATTTTCTCCGGGGGCACCGTCAGATAGTCATTGATCAGCTTTCTGTAGCGGCTGCGGTTGCCCACGCCGGTCAGGATGTCAGAAAAGTGCATCCGTTCCAGCTCCTGCAGCAGACGGCGCCGCTCCAGCTCTGCCAGGATGAACTCAGAAACCGATTTCAAAAGCTGTGGGTTACCGCCGTTTTTCTCCGGATCGTCCACGCCGATAAAGCCAACGATCTGCTTATCCCGCATCAAAGGCGCTGCCAGCAGGCTGTTGATGCCCTGTGCCTGTAAGATCCGGTATTCTTCAGAATCCGGATCCCGATCCCGGTCCAGAGAATTGATGGCAAAGGCATCGCCCTGCTCAAATTTTCTGATCCAGTCTGCAACCACCTCCAACGGAATGTCCTGCAGATTGTCGATTTCCCGGGACACACCGGGACCGCACCATTCAAAGGTGTTGTTGGTGATGCCCTTTTCCATATCAAATTCAAAGATATAGGTGCGCGCCGCCTGGTAGAAGCTGCCCACATTGGAAAGGAACTGATTGACCGCTGCCTGCATATCCTGTTCCACCGCCAGCACGTGCAGGCAACGGAACAGCACGTCCTCCATAGAAAGGCTGCCGGCTTGGGCAGAAAGCTCCTGGGCCTTCCGGGCAGTAATATCCCGGGCGATCTCCAAACGGCACAGCCGTCCGTCAGTTTCGATCAGGCTGTCGGTAATATCAAACCAGCGGTGCAGCTTTTCGTTGTAATGCTCCCACCGGATCTCCTTGCCCAGGCAAAGCTCCCGGTTGTTGCAGAAGGGGCAGGGCGCATCCCGTCCCTGCAGGATCTCGTAGCATTTCTTGCCTTTATAGTCCTCAGGAGCGGTAAAGCCGTAGACCTCCATACCGGCTTTCGTCAGATGGAGCAGCTCATAATTCTCCCTGTCGCAAATATAGCAGATCGATCCGGATGCCGACAGGATCAGCGAATCGTATTTTTCATATCTCATAACCGCACCCCGCTTTACGCAGTATTATAAATTATTTATACCTTTTCCAAAGCAGAATGTCAATTAAAACGAAGAAAGAGGACGCCCCAAACGATCTGGGACGCCCTGAAAATAATTATGTTTTTATCAGTAAATTATTATTTAGCGCACCATCGAAAGGCGTATGTGCCAAAGGCTCCCCTTTGAGGGGAGCTGTCGAGCGAAGCGAGACTGAGGGGTGGTAAATCTGCACGATCAGCAAAACACCCCTCAGTCAGCGGCTCGTACCTCGCCGCTGCCAGCTCCCCTGCAAGGGGAGCTATACTACTATTGCAGCCGTTTTTTGTCAACAAGTATTACTGAAAATCAATGTGGATAGCGCCGATGCCGCCGCTGATCTCGATGTCATTCACACCGCTGCCGTATACGCCGCTATCTGCCGCACTGCCAGCCACTGTGGTTTGACCCAGTCCTTTTTCGATCTTGATCCGGTACTCCTCCTGTGTGCCCAGCAGCTTCAGATTGGCTTCGCCTACGCCCATATCCAGCTGACTGTCACCGGGCAGCGCCGCTGTCAGCTTCAGCTGTCCTACGCCCATATCTAAATCCAAATTCCGAATACTGCCGCCGCCAATGGTCAGTTCTCCGGCGCCGCCTTCGATCTCTGCCTTTTGGGTAGCATACAGCTGTCCGATCTTCACCGATCCGGCCCCCAATTCCAGAGAAACCACCTCCGCTGAAAGAAAATCAGCCTCAAAAACGCCTGCGCCGGTCTCCATCCGGATACTGGTAAAGTGAAAACCCTCCGGAATGCCCACGGTCAGCACAGCCCCGTTGTAGCTGATGGCAAAGCTGTCCTTTTCCCGAACGGTCAGCGTGCCGTTTTCTTCCGTGACCTTGATGCTTTTCAGGTTGCTTTTTACATAAAAGCGGTCTGCCGTTTCCACAGTAAGATCCGCCGCACCGATAGATATATCCAAAGCGGTAATATTCTGAGATACCGCGTAGTCGGTCACATCCTGTGCAACACCTTTGCCCTCAAACAGCACACCCAGCACCCCCACAGCACTGAAAATACCGCTGAGGATGGACACGACCAGCACCGCCGCCAAGGCAATTGCGCCGTATTTGATCAGTTTCTGAAAGCCTGTCATTTAATATCCACCCCTCCGAACATACAAAGTCCGCTGATATAGACGGTGGGCACATTGCTCTTTGCCGCGGTTTTGTTGGAGGTGCCGCCAAACAGGCTGCTGACGCCGGTTTTTACATTCACATTGTCCGGCACCAGAATATCTACACCGCCGAACACCGCCGTTACGGAAATGGCACAGTCCTTTTCAATGATCGCGTTTCTCAGGTCGCACTTCACGCCGCCAAACACGGCAGTCAGCTCCGCGCCCTCAAAATTTTCGCCGCTGCAGTTCATATCGCAGCCGGAAAATGCGGCAAAACCGTTTTTAGGCGCTTTGCCCGCTGCCTTTAACTGCTTGAGCATATCATTGGCCTTGCTGCCGAACAGACCGCCAAAGATCATCTTCAGACCCACGATCACAATGACTGCAGGCAGGAACAGCTTCCAGAGCAGGCTGAAGCTCAGGATCTGCCAGCTGCACAGCAGCAGCACCACGCCGATGCCAATACCGATCAGATTGCCGGTCTTATCCTCTCCGGTAAACAGGCCGATGGTACAGGGTACGATAATAAACAGCGTCCACCAGCCTTTAAAAAAGATGTCGATATTGGTGATCTCCAACGCATTCAGGGCGAACACCACGCCCACGGCCACCAAAACGATGCCCCATAATACACTGCTTGCCTTTTTCAAAGCTGTTACCTCCTTATACTTCGATCAGTTCATATTCTCTGCTGCCGTAGCCCAATTCTGCCGCCACCTCGATGGTATGCACGCCGTTGCGGCTTTCGATCCGTTCCAGCAGGTGCGGTCTGCCCGGGTCTGTGCTGGCGTAAACCAGATCCAAACAGGCCTGGTCGATAGCAACCGGATCATCGGACACCAGAATGCCGATGTCTGCCATGCAGGGATCTTCTGCCACATCGCAGCAGTCGCAGTCCACGGACATATTCTTCATCACATTGATATACAAAATATTACCCTTAAAATACTCCACTACAGAGCCGGCAGAATCCGCCATTGCCTCCAAAAAGGCATCCTGCTCCCGGCTCCAGAAATCCTCCGGTTTTCCAACGCCGTGGATATACTTCTTGCCGTAGGAAGACGCCACGCCGATGGAAAGCTGCTTCAGCGCGCCGCCGTAGCCGCCCATAGGATGACCCTTGAAATGGGAAAGCACCAGCATAGAATCGTAGTTTACAATGTCCTTGCCTACGAAATTTTTCTTAATGACCTTGCCATTGGGGATGCTGAGCTCCAGATCCGGACCCTGTGCGTCCAGCAGATCCACGGGGAAATACCGGCTCCAGCCGTGATCCTCCAGCAGACGGATATGCTTTTCGGTGGTATCCCGCTGTCCTTCATAGGCGGTGTTGCACTCTACTACAGTACCGCCCACATACTCCACCACCGGCTTCCAGAAATCCGGCTTCAGGAAATTCTGATTGCCCTTTTCTCCGGAATGGACCTTGACAGCCACCTTGCCCGGCAGTTTTTTATCTGCCAGCTTGTACAGCTCCAAAACCTTCTCAGGTGTAATATCCTTCGAAAAATAAACCTTTGCTTTCATTTGCATCAGCCCCTTTCTTTTTTATCATACATCATTTTTTGGGGATATTCAATATTTTGCTGCGCTAAATTATTGTTTAGCGTACCAATGAAAGGTGTATGCACCAAAGGCTCCCCTTTGAGGGGAGCTGTCAGCGATGAGGGACGAGCCGCTGACTGAGGGGTGGAAAAGGATCGTAACATTGTTTTTTTCACCCTTCCGACCTCGCTTCGCTCGGCCACCTCCCCTGCAGGGGAGGCTTTTTACTGCGGTAAATTATTGTTTAACGCACCAATGAAAGGTGTATGCACCAAAGGCTCCCCTTTGAGGGGTAAGCGAAGCGCAGTCGCGGTAGTGAATGACAGCCCGGTGGGCTGTCAGAGCCGCGACCGGGTGCTCCGCAGAGCACTGTCAGCGGTGAGGGACGAGCCGCTGACTGAGGGGTGGAAAAGGATCGTAACATTGTTTTTTTCACCCTTCCGACCTCGCTTCGCTCGGCCACCTCCCCTGCAGGGGAGGCTT
>CAZLLC010000014.1:0-22849 GCA_964560245.1 uncultured Oscillospiraceae bacterium
TGCTGGAAAAGCAGAAGGAAGGCAAGAAGCGGATGCGTACCTTTGGTACGGTTTCCGTGCCGTCGGAAGCCTTTATGGCAGTACTGAAGCTGGACGAGGATTAAAATATGGCGTTATTGCAACGAAAACACAAGATCCCTTTGGGCATTTATATTCACGTGCCCTTTTGCCGCAGCAAATGCCAGTACTGCGATTTTTATTCCCTGACCGGCAAGCACGACTGCGATTTTGACGGCTATATGGAGGCGGTCTGCGCCCACATCCGGGAGGCAGGGCCCCAGACGCCGGATCACATCGTGGATACGGTGTATTTTGGCGGCGGCACACCCAGCTTTTTCGGCGCGGAGGGTATGGCGGCCATTCTCACCGCCATCCGAAAATCCTTTGATGTGAGCCCCACGGCGGAGATCACCTTTGAAGCCAACCCGGATTCCGTCAACGACCGGCTGCTGCGGCGGCTGCGCAGCGAGGGCTTTAACCGGGTCAGCCTGGGCATCCAGTGTGACGATGACGATATCCTGAAACGGTTGGGCAGACCCCATACCTATGAACAGGCGGTCAAGGCAGTGAACCTGATCCGCAAACGGGGCTTCCGCAACCTTTCTGTAGACCTGATGTACGGTCTGCCCGGACAGCGGCTGACGGACTGGGCGCAGACCCTGGAGCACGTGCTGGAGCTGAAGCCGGAGCATATCAGCTGCTACGGCCTCAAGGTGGAGGAAAATACGCCCCTTTACGATTGCAAGGAATTTTACAATTTGGCAGACGATGACACCCAGGCGGATATGTACCTGTCTGCTCTGAACATCCTGAAGGAACACGGCTACCGGCAGTACGAGATCTCCAATTTCTGCCGGAAGGGGCACGTGTCCCGGCATAACCTGAAGTACTGGACAGGCGGTGAATATCTGGGCTTCGGACCGGATGCCAGTTCAGATTTCGGCGGACGGCGCTTTGCTATGGTTCGTGATCTGCAGGCGTATATTGAGGGCATTCAGTGCGGCGGCACAGTGATCCGTGAAATGCAGGAGGTGGCGCCCCGGGAGCGGGCAGGCGAGTATCTGATGATGCGCCTGCGCACCGTATCGGGCATCGATCCGGCAGTCTACGAGAAGCTCCATCTGCTGCCCTTTAAGCCACTGGAAAAGGCGCTGCAGGAGTGTAAGGAACGGGGCTTGGCGCAAAAGACCTATGACGGACGCTGGCACCTGACCCCGGAGGGCTTTCTGATCAGCAATTCCATTATTTCCGATCTTTTGCTGATCCAGGAGCGTACCACGCCAATTGGAAAAGCATAGCGAGCGTATGGCGAAGCCAATTCATAAAAGGCTCCCCTTGCAGGGGAGCTGTCATATTGCCGACTTTAGGCAATATGACTGAGGGGTTAACGGAGACAAAATAACACAAAATGATACCTCTGTAAACCCCTCCGCCCAGTGTGCGCACTGGGCACCTCCCCTACAGGGGAGGCATTGGATGGTGCGCTAAATTCTGATTTATGAATTTGTTGACAAAATGCGAGCCTGTGGTATAATAACTGCAGCACATTGATATATTCGTCTTCGGGGAGCCGGGAATGACCGGCTGAGAGGAGGCTTCCTTGCCTTGACCCGTGAACCTGATACGGTCAGCACCGTCGTAGGAAAAGATGTTATGCAGATACTGTAAGTGTCACATTGCACCTTGACGGGTTCAATGTGACTTTTTATTTTTGGGAGGAATTTTCCAATGTCAACAACCAAAAGCAAACTCCACAAAAACATTCAGGCTCTGTGCGAAGGCGCACTGATGGTGGCCCTTTCTCAAATTTTGGGCTATATCAAGCTGCTGCCCAGTATGTCTGAAGGCGGCTCCATCACATTCGCAATGTTCCCGCTGTGTCTGTATGCGGTGCGCTGGGGACTGGGTAAGGGACTGCTGGCAGGCTTTGTATTCGGCCTTTTGCAGCTTCTGCTGGACGGCGCTTACGCCTGGGGCTGGCAATGTATGATCTTAGACTATCTGCTGGCGTACACCATGCTGGGTCTTGCCGGTATTTTCAGAGGTAAAAAATGGGGCATTTTCCCCGGTATTGTGGTAGGCGGTCTGGGTCGTTTTCTGATGAGCTTTATCAGTGGCGCTACGATCTACCGCATCGTTGCCCCTACAGAAGTGCTGCATTTCGGCACCTTCTCCAGCCCGGAGCTGTACTCCCTGGTCTATAACGGTGTTTACATTGTTCCCTGCATCGCGCTGGCACTGCTGGTGGCAGGTGTGCTGTATGTACCTATGAAAAAGTACATCACCGCCCAGGATATAAATTAGAATTTAACAACCATACATCTATACAAAAACAATGCCATTAAGTTGGTCTTCCAGCTTAATGGCATTGTTTTTAGAAATAAATTTACTGCAGTGCTTTTGCTGCCAGATGATAATTATACAGTGCTTTCAGCAGTTCCTGTAGGCTCTGCGAGCCCTTTTGTCCCATACGGACGATGTAGTCCATCGGGCTGTAGGTCACAGAAAGGCTGCTCGTGCCGTCAGTTGCCGTAAGGGTCAGCGCCCCCTCCAGATCCTGAGGGTTGATGTCCGGGATCTGCACATAGAGCATCCCATCCTTTTCTGATGCTGTATACGCCTTGCCGTTTACCGCAAAGGTATACTCCCGGGCGCTGTCTGCAACAAAGTAGAACCGCACCCCAAGCTGATTGCGGAACAGCACACTGGCGCCGTAGAACGCCAAGCCGTCCACCCTGCCGGTACATTCCATCTGACTTTCCGCTTCTGTGGGAATGTCCTGTGCGCCCACACCGGTCAGCCCTTCATTCACAGGCGCTTGCGTATTGTAAGCAAAATAGGTCTGCGCCGCGCCGCCGTAATTCAGCATTTCCTTTACAAGCTGATGGTAATAGCTGAATTCCGACTGCTCCAGCACATACCGGGCATATTCCAGCACCGTATAGGTCTTTTCAAACAGTGTCACATCACCGCTGAGGATCTGCACACAGATCTCATCTGCCATCTGGGCAGCGGCAATGTGGGTTGAAAATACATAAGCCTGCTGGGCTTCATCGTATTGGGAAGCCTTATAGGTTTCAGAAACGCCTGCCACGGTGATCACCGTCTGCACCGCGGAAAGATCGTCTGCCTGAATATGGGCATAGAAATTCACCTGCAGATCGCCACCCAGCTCCACATTCCAGGTTTTCATTTCTGCCTGCTTCAGGGTGACCGCTACTTCCTGTGTATTTTGCAGCGGTATGCCGCCCCCAATTTCGCCCCAATGCACATCCGGTGACACGGGGATCAGTATTGCATTTTCCGGAATTTCAAAGGAGACCGCAGGCACTGCGCCGCCGTAAACACCGAAGAAGTCGGGATAGACGCAGATCAAATCGGATGTAATACTGCCCACCACATAGCCATCCTTACCGTCCAGCACTGCCGGGATCTTATAGTACTTATAGATAAACCGGCTCATATCCTCAGCCGTCAGCCGCCAGGTGCCGTCGGTGTAGATCTCCCAAAAGCTTAACGCCACCGTGTCCGTTTTCACAACAGAAAGGGACAGATCATCCAAATACAGCGTGCCCTGTGCCATCACTTGAATTTGCACAGTATCCGTTCCCGCAGGCACGCCAAATTGCTTTGTCTGCTCATACCAGGCATCGTCTGCTGCCGCGGTAAAGCTGCCGCTGAAGCTGCTCAGCTCCACGCCGGCTTCAGAAAGAGCCGTTACTGTATAAGTGGCAGCTTCTGCCCCATCTGCGGGCACACGCATCCACAAGGACAGCTCCATTGCGGTTGCTTCCGTCAAATTCAAATCCTCCGCCGTAGCCGTTACAGTATCACCGCTTGCGAAAAGCGCTGCATAGCTTCCTTCGTGGGCAATACTTTCCTCCACGACGGTAGGGGTATTTTCAAACCCGGTAAAGCTGCCGCCGAAATTCCCCCGTTCCATTCCGCCGTTGATCATCATTTCCTGTCCGTCAATAGATATGGAAATGTCATCAATATAAAAACCAATACCGTCGGATTCGGTATAAATCTGATACTGAAACACACCGGAGCCAGCAGGAAGGGTTACTGTTTCTGTATACTTCTTCCATGCTTGGGTGGGATAAAAAGCCGCGTATGTGGATTTTTGGGTTTGTGTCCAGTCTGTTTGCGACTTATAGTAATTTTGGCCTGTTCTTAAGGTTCTTGAAGAAGTTGATGTTTTTGTCCTTGCCCAAAAGGTGGTCGTAACGGTTCTGTTCTCGTCAGATGCATTGGGATAGACAGTAATCGTCACCAAATCTCTTGTGCTGTTTTCATAATTCAGCTCCAAGCTGTAGCGCCCGCTGTGCACCCGCTCATCACTGACCACCGACGCGCCGCTGGCAGAAACATCTCCGGTAAAGCTGCCGCTTTCAAAATCGCCGTTTTCGATCAGCGCCCAGCGGTCAAAGCGGACTTGGATCACGGTGTTTTCCTGAATGATCAGTTCCAATGTACCGCCGGTGGAGGAAACCTCCTGTAAAACGCCGTTGACCGTCACCCTTTCCACCACAAAGCCTGCATCCGGTGTGACAGTCAGGCTGTAGCTGCTGCCGGGCGTTACAAAGGAAATACCTTCCTGGGACACGGTGCCGTTTGCATTTTTCCGCACTGAAACGGTGTAGGTTTCCGGCTCTGTCAGGCGGAAAATACGGGTGTCCTTCGCATCGTGGTCATAGGTGATGGTGTCGGTATTCATTGAAATATACTTCTGTTTAAAAACGTCATACACCGCGAAATTTCCGGGCAAGGTGATGGTCTTCTCCCCTGCTGTGGCACTGTGCAGCGCCACATAGTGATTATTGCTGTAGATCACATCCTCATTGCTTTGGCTGTAGCTGTGGCAGCCTGCCAGATCCATCAAATTCCGCAGCAGCGCCACGTCCAGACAGGGGGCGGAAGAATACACCGAGATCCAGTCGCCCATATCCTTTACCGCCAGGCCGGGCATTTGATCCCCGTCCAGGTTGTAGCCCAGAACGGTAGCGCCGGTGGTGTCTGCAATGTAGGTCAGCGGACTGGTGGCATCGGAGGCGCTGCTGCCGTATATCAGATCAGCAATGCCGTCGGTCAGGCTGTGTCCTGCATCCACAAGCTGCACCTGCAGAGTGGATTTTTCCTCCACCACGCCGATGGAGAAGCCGGTCGCCCGCTCCACGTTGGATATATCCAGGCTCGTTCCTGTGGAAATACCCGGCAGGTACACCCACACCACCACCTGACCGTCTTTTTTCAAGTACTGATCGATGGCGGTCTGCATTTCCTCCGTGATCTCAAAGGGAGAAAGGACGATGTTCAGCTTATGATCTGAAACCTTGCCCTCCAAAAGCGAGGACATGGCATAGGTATCATAGCCCGCGCCCATCACCGACAGGTGCTTGCGCTGCTGCATCAGCATAGGCTCCAGCAAGGTATAGGGCATATTCGCGCTGCCGGCTGTCAGGTAGGCGTAGGTCTCATCGCCCACAAAAACTGCCACTTCATTTCTCTGATCCCGATCCAAATATACACTCAGGTCGTATTCTGCCTTGGCATCCTGGATATACTCATAAAGCTGCTGATCATCCAGCCAGCCGCCGTACATATCATACTGCCACAAACCGGCACCGTTAACCAGTGCGTTAGCAAAATCCCGCTTTTGCTGATAAATGGTATCTGCCATCGTATGGGTCTGACCTACCTGGAAATCCCATTGGGCATCCCAGGAAACGCCGGTGTAGCCTTCTGCCAGGCAGGTGCGGTTATCCTGCTCGGCAATGTAGAGCTTTCCGTGCTCCTGCACACTGTCCAGCAGCGCCATATAGGTATCGGATTCGCCCAAAAGCCGTTCATTGTAGGCAACCGGAGATGCGATCCAGTCCACATATTCGCTGTCTAAAACACGATCCATCGCCGTGTGAGCCTTGCCCTGAGAATCGTAGGTATTGCTTGTCCACAGGTAGCCGTTGTAACCGCCTACGATGATCTGACCGTCGGTTTCTTCCTTGGCGATCTGGCAGTAGTACAGGAAGCTGTCGGCAGAAGCCTCATTCAGCCACAAATTCCAGTCCACCATATTCCGGGAAAGCGCGCCGGTATCCCCATCACCCATATATACATTGGTAAAATCGGTCCGCTCCGTCCAGGTGGGTGCCGCGGCGGTGTCAAAGGTAACGCTATCGTCACCCCAGGCCGCCTGTAATGCCGCTTCCGTGCCGTACTTTTCCTTCAGATAGGCTTTAAAGCCCTCCTGAGAAACAGGACTGTAATCCGGACCTTTCCCGTCACCGGTGCCCAGTGTCATCCATTCATAGGACTGACCGCCGCTGATCTTTATACCGAACACCCGATTGTAATAATTCTGCTGCTTCATATGGGTGATCAGCTTGCGCAGCACTTCACCTGCCTCTTCCCGGAATTTTTCCGATGCCAGGGACACATCGCCCAGGGTGATCAGGTTTGTGCCGTCACTGGCCATTGCCTCGTGATCCGGGTTTTGCTCCAGCCACCAAGCAGGGGCAAACATACCGATGTTCACCATCACCAAAGCATTCTCACTGGCTGCCAAAGTATCATAGATCACCGCGTCAAAAGCATCGTAGTCAATGCTGCCATCTTCCAGCCAAATGGGGTCACAGCCGCCTTTATACAGATTGCCGCCATAGGTGATATAAAGCTCCAGTCCGGACTGGGCAATGCGGCTTTCCGCATCGGTCTGCAGATAGGCGTCCAGATCCGGACGCTGGTAGAAGTAGGCCGCTGTAGGCTCACCGTCAATGATCAGGGTGGGTGTGCCGTTATAGATCTCCACACTGGATACCACATTGTCCCGGTCTGCCTTTTCAGACCAGGAGGGGTCTGTGGTGCTATTCTCCGGTTGGGGCGCATCCGCCGTCTTATACAGTGTCAATTCCGTCAAAGTGATGGTGCCTGCATTTTCAGAGCCGATCCACAATTCTGTAAACGTGCAGCTTGGAGCGGTAAAATTGAAGGAAATCGTGGTTTGCCCCTGCAGCAGGGATACTTCCTCCTGGGTATACTGCTGATGCATATAATCATAAAAACGCAGCATAATTTTGCCGCTGACACCTACACTGCAAGTGCCCTTCAGACAATAGCTATAGCCGGTCTGCAAGCCGTCGATGGGCGTATACATATAGCCCGAGCCTTTGCTGGTCAGCTTGCCGCCGGATAAGGTGGCATTTTCCGTTTTCCAGTTGCTTACATTACCGCTTTGATCCACCGCGTGAAAATCCTCGTAATACACCACGCAGTCGGTGCCGTCCTCCACCACATCAATGCACAGATCGTCCAGCCACAGCTCCACCGTGCCACGGGTCAGTTCAAAACGGACCGACACATAGGCTGCATTCTCAGGCATAGCCGAACGGGTGACCACCTTTGTCCAGTCGTTTCTGTCCTCCGTGCTGTTCAAGGCAGCCGTAGTGCCGTAGATCACCTGCTGGGTGCCGTCGGTATAAAGAGGCATACCGGTTTCGTCATAGGGAATCAGATTCATCCGCACCGTGGTGGTAGGCGAAGCATCCCGGGATGCCATCCAGAAAGAAAATTCATAGATCTTGCCGCCGCTTACAGGAACAAAGACCGGCGATTCGATCAAGGATTTTTCCTGCAGGGAGTCCTTGTAAATATGCAAAGACGTTTTTCCGCTGCGGTACACCGTAGCATCGGCATCCGCCCAGGATTCGTGGGAATGTACACTGGACAGATACCAGTCGGCAGGTGCGCCGGTGGAAGCCAGTGTCTCAAAATCCAGATTGGGGGAGTCGCTGACCTCCAGCTCCTTAACGGACACCTCATCCAGATACAGCGTGCCGCTGCCGCCGTAGACCTTAAAGCCCAGCTGCACCGTGTTGTTGCCCACACTTTCCGGGATCGTCACCGCGCCTATGATCTGTACCCAGCCGTCGGTCACGGCAGTCACCGTAGCGGTCACATAGTCCTTCCACCAGGACTTATTGGAATTGTGGTCGTTCAAAAAGGTAGAAAAGCTTAATCCGCTGGCACTGTCCACCCGTACCCAGTAGGAGAGGACATAGGTGGCGCCGGCAGTAACGGAAAAATCGTTGGCATAGATATAGTTGCCGGAAGCTGCCGTGATCTTCAGTGCGTAGCCGGAATAGGCCACAGTCTTCTGCCGGGATGCTGTGGCATTGCTTAAATTCCAACCTGTGGTGCTGTATGTAAAGCTTCCATTGTTCAAAAGATTAGAGGAAAGAGCCTTTTCTTCTGCCTGCGCTCCAACCGGCAATATCCATACCGTTGCAGCAAAACACAGCAAAGCAAGCACCATCAATATCGTGAACAGCCTTTTGGTGTTATTCATCGTACATCCTCCCGAAAAAGCTTTGGAATCAGTTTGTGTAAATTATTGTTTAGTTGAGTATTTGTAGGGACCGGCGTCCTCGACGGTCCGTAACAAAATCGGTCCTCGATGGGCCGATTTTGTTTGACAAATGTGAAAATTATAAATATTTTCGCCCATCGAGGTCGAAAATATTTACGGACTGTCGAGGACGCCAGTCCCTACACTTAGCGCTGTGAATTATGATTTATCAAAGAAAGGGCTGTTTTTTGCTACAGCCCTTTTTTGTATCAATTATTTGCTCATATCAAAGTAACGCACGGCGTTATGGTAGCACACGCCCTCCACGATCTTCTTCAAGGAAGCTTCGTTATTGGGATATTCGCCGTTTTCCACCCAATCGCCCATCAGGTTGCACAGGATCCGCCGGAAATACTCGTGCCGGGGATAGCTGAGGAAGGAACGGGAATCGGTAAGCATACCCACAAAATTGCCCAAAAGACCCAGGTTTGCCAGTACGGTCATCTGCTCCTGCATGCCGGTCTTGTTGTCATTAAACCACCAGGCAGAGCCGTGCTGGATCTTGCCGGGTACGGTGCTGTCCTGGAAGCAGCCGATGAGCGTGCCCAGTTGGGCATTGTCTGCCGGATTCAGGGAGTACAAAATAGTCTTGGGGCAAACGCCCTGCTCGTCCAGCGCCGAAAGGAACCGGGCAATATTCTCGCCGCAGGTGTTTTGGGCGATGGCATCCACGCCGGTATCCGGTCCCTGCAGCTTGAAGATCCGGTTGTTGTTATTTCGCAGGCAGGAATAATGCAGCTGCATGGCGATCCCCAGCCGGTGATAGTCCTTGCCCAGGTGCAGCAAGATCACAGTCTGATAGCCTTCGATCTCCGGAACTGTCAGCTTTTCGCCCCGAAGCGCCTTCTGATAGACGGCGTCTGCCTGCTCCAGGGTATACTCCTGATAAGGAATATAATCCAGACCGTGGTCGCTGGCCTTACAGCCGTGGGCGTGGAAATATTCCAGCCGCTGGGTCAGGGCATCCAATACATCCTGCATCGTCTGCAGTTGCTCCTTGCCCACACTTTCTGCCAGCTGCCGCATATAGCCGGACCAGCCGGCCTTGTGGATATTCACCGCCTTGTCGGGGCGGAAAGAGGGCGCTACTACCGTTGTCAGGGTCGGATCCTTTGCCAGTTTTTCGTGCCACTGCAGATCATCCACAGGATCGTCGGTGGTGCCGATGAATGCCACATTGGACTTGCGGATCAAGCCCCGGGCAGTCATATCCGGATCCTCCCGGAGCATTTTATTGCAGTGCTCCCATATACGGGGGGCGCTTTCCACGCTCAGGGGCTCATAAACGCCGAAAAACCGCTGCAGCTCCAAATGACACCAATGGTACATGGGGTTGCCGATGGCCATTTCCAGCGCTTCCACAAATTTCAGAAAACGCTCATAATCCTCCTGACCGCCGGTAATATAATCCTCCTCTACGCCGTTGGAGCGCATCACACGCCACTTGTAGTGGTCGCCGAAATAGCTGCCGTCGGGCTGTCTGCCGCCCAGCCAAACCTGCGCCAAATTGTCAAACCGGCGATCCTCATAGATCTCACGGGGATTCAGGTGGCAGTGGTAATCCACCAGGGGAAGAGGCTTTGCATAATCGTGAAACAGATGCTTTGCTGTTTCTGTCCGCAGCAAAAAATCCTGATCCATAAACGCTTTCATAAAAATCACTCCATCAGTAAAAAGTTATAGGACTGTAATAGGGTATGCTTCGTCCTTTTTGCCCGCCAGATCGTGTTCATCGGTAATGGTGATCTCCGGCTTGCTGCAGCCCTCGGCATAAACGATGATCTCATTATCCTGCTTTAAAACAGGCCAGGGCAGGTACAGGGACATTTGGGGTCCTTCGTTCCAAAAACGACCCAAATTAAAACCGTTGACCGTCACAAAGCCCTTTGTAAAGTTCTCCAAATGCACAAAGCAGTCCCTCTGCTCAGCCCGGAAGCTGCCACGCCAAAAGCCTGGCTGTCCGGCAGGCACAGCTCCATTATAATCTATTTTTTCCAAACAGTCCATTGGTAATGTGTAAATTTCCCAATCACACAAAATCTGCCGGGGTCCGTCCTTGACGGAAATATAGATACTGTCGCAGATGCCCTTCCGGTCACCCTTGCACATATCCGGACCGAAATTGATCCGTCCCATATTCTCCACAAGGATATCCAGCACGCCGCCTTCGTCCATCCAGCCCTCCACTTCCAGATACTGCTTGGGATCGTTGCGGTAGATCACGCCCCGATATACGCCGTTAAAGAACACCAGCGCCCGGTCATAAACCTCCCGAAACGCCAGCAGGTCGATCTTCTGTCTGGTGGTGATGCGGTTGCGGTACAAAATATAGCCGTAGGCTTGTCCGTATTTTTCCATATTGGCAGGCAGGCAGTCCGTAAAGCTTTCACCGACACGGTCCAAATTGCCAAACAGACTGCCGCACTGGGTCAGCTGCACCTTACCGATATTCTGCAGGGGCACTTTTTCAGGGGTAGGCAGCTTTTTGCCCAAATACTTCTCCATCTCCCGTTGGATAGCAAAGTATTTTGGCGTACACTCGCCCCACTCCGTCAGAAGCGCATCGTAGTCATAGCTGGTAATATCCGGCTCATACCGGTTCTTGATCCGGTTTTCAGGATCGTTTGCCGAATGGTTGGCACCGTTATAGAAGCCGAAATTGGTGCCGCCGTGGAACATATACAGATTGAAATTGACGCCCTTTTCTAAATTCTGCGCCACTTCCCGGGCAGCATCCTCTGCCGGGTATTTCAGCACCGGATCGATCCAGTGGGAAAAGGAGCCCACCCAATGCTCCAAATGAAACAAGGGTGTGTCCGGCGAGAGCTTTTTTATAGCTTCATGATGCTCCGGCAAAATACCGTGGGCATAACCAAAATCCAAGGCAGGGATCACGCCATCTGCCATACCGCCATTAAGGAAAATGTCCAAATGTCCGTCTGCCGTGACCAGGGGCACATCCACGCCGCAGTCCTTAAGAAGCTGGGCGCACTTGTTCATATATGCCCGGCTGTTGCCGAAGGAGCCGTACTCATTTTCAACAGCCAACATAATCACATTTCCGCCGTTCGACTGCAAATGGGGCACGATGTGCTTCATCAGCTGAGTCATATACCGGCGCACGTGGGCAAAGTACCGCTCATCGGTGGTGCGCAGACGAATGCCGTCGTCTGTCAGCAGCCACGCCGGAAAACCGCCAAATTCCCACTCCGCGCAGATATAAGGACCGGGGCGCAGGATCACGTACAGCCCCAATTCCTCACACAGGGATAAAAAGGCAGATACATCCAGCATCCCGTCAAAGCAGAACTGTCCCTGCACCGGCTCGTGCATATTCCAGCAGCAGTAGGTCTCCACCGTGTTCAGACCGCAGTCCTTCAGCTTTTGCAGCCGATCCCGCCACTGCTGGGGCAGGGTGCGGAAATAGTGGATGGCGCCGCTGTGGATCTGAAAGGGCTTATTCTCCATATAAAATTGTCCGTTTTTTACACTTAGCATATTCTTACCACTCTTTTTGCTCTTTTATGCGCTTTGTGTATAAGCCTTTGCTGCCTGATAATAGCCATAAAGCGCCTGTACTAAAGCCTTCGTTTCATCAGAAGCGTTTTCCTTCTGATACATTCTAAGAATATAGTCCATAGGACTGTAGGTGATCTGCAATGTTTGTGAACCGCTGCATACCGTCAGTGTCCACTGCTCATTCAGGTCTTGGGGCAAAATGCCGCCCAGGTGCACATAGTACATACCGTTTTTCTGCACCGGTGCAAGTATTTCTTCACCTGCTGTAAAGGTCACACCCTCCACAGACTCGGCGGTAAAATAGAACCGCAGGGCAGTTTTGTTTTCGTGTACCAGGGACGCGCCGTAAAAGCTCACGCCATCGATCCCGCCGGTCACTGCCAGCTGTTGCTGACCCTCCGGCGCAACAGGGGTAACCGTCACGCCATCACTTGCTAATGCTTGGGGATTGTAATCAAAATAGATTTGGGAAGCACCGCCGTAACAGAGCATATATTTGACCAGATTCTTGGTCTGTTCGTTATACTCGCCGTTTATGATAGCATCGGCATAGGCTTTTACAGAATAAGTGCCTTCGTCTACGGTTTCGCCATCCATTACAGTCTGCACAAAAATTTGCTCTGTCATTTGGGCAGCGCTCAGCTCCACAAATACCTTATAGCAGCTTTCATCTGTGCAGGGCTGCAGATCGGCGGTATATGTGGCATCTGCCACCGTTACGAGGGCGGAAAGCGCCGCTGCGTCCTGGCTGCAGATATGGAAATTCACGCCAATGCTGTCTGCCAGCTGCAGATTCCAGCCCTCAATATGTCCATCCGTATGTTCAATGGCTGTCAAAAGGGCGGTTGCCTTTGCTTCCAGCGCTGTCACCCGATCAGTCAGGTATTTTGTATTGGCTGCAATATCAGCTGCCTGCTCCAGGATCTGTTGCAGCTGGGCTTCATCACTGCAGGAGGCTTCTGTGATGCCGGAAAGCGCAGCTTCTGCCTGAACAAGGGCATTATAATACGCCGTTTTGTCCTCATAATCCGTACCGGCAGCATCCACTTCCAGATACAGCGCATTGCGCACTGTCTCCCGGTCGCCGCCTTCAATGGCTTTCCAGCCGGCAGAGGTGACCTGCTCCATACAGCTGCCTGCGGGAATCAGCAGGCTTTCCTGCACCGTCAGCTTGTCAATGGCAGTAATAAAGGAGGACCATACGGTCATGGTGCCATCGGCGTAGTTGCTGGCAGCAACCTTGCCGGAAACGCCGTCGGCAATGACTTCAATGCTGTAGTAATCGCCGGTAAGCAGCATGGGATTGCTGACGAGCAGATCAATATCCTTGTCCGCAGAGCTGTTTTTGTCCGTGTAGCTGATTTGCAGCTGCATTGCTTCATCCGCTGAGGATGCGGTCTGCAATATGCCGTGTAGAGCTGTACCCCGATTGGAGTAGAAATCCACCGGCGTGACTGCCACATCATAAACTGTGTTTTCCAGCAGACCCGTTATGCCGTAGGAAAGATTTTCCGGCATGGGCTCAAAATAGTACTCCGAGAAAATGGTGAAGGTTTTCTGTTCCCCAGCTTCCGGCGTGCAGACGATCTCATACAGATAGACACCGCTGTGCTCATCACAGGCTTGACTGAAGGTGACTTTTGCGCCCTTGTAGGTCACATCCGAGAAAGAAATCTGCGCATTTTCTGTAAAGAACGGCGCGGTGGTTTCCTGTTTTTCCTGCGTATACAGCCAGTTTTCCGGGTCATTTACATCCACTTCGTATACAAGCTGGGTGTCCCCATCCTCCGTTGCCGGCGTGTTGAAGAAATCGCCGGTCAGAATGTTATAGGGCAAAAGCGTCACAGAATTATCCGCGTGTACTTCTACAATATAGTACTGGGCAATATCGTTGCTGTTGGGGGGCTGGGTGCCGTAGCTGGCATCATTTTGCATATACATATCGTACAGCGTGCCCGTAGCAACCTGGGTATAGCCGTCCACCTGAGAAATGATGGTGGGGGTGTTGATGGGGGTGTGGGTATGACCGGAGAAATTGATGACCTGCTGATATTTCGCGTATTCTTCGTGGAACAGATTGGCAGTCACAGCCATATCCGGTCTGTCGGTTACTGTATCATCCAGCATACCGTAAACGGTGTTGGTGATACCAAAATGCTGGAAGGTAAAAATGGGCTTTTGATCATCAGCCGCCTGCTGCAAAGCCTCCGCCAGCCAAAGCTTCTGATCCTGGGTATATACATCGTTATCGTGCTGAGAAAGAGCAATAAAGGTATAGCCGCCAACGGTCGTCACCACATCCATGGCCTTGTCGGTCTCTGCGGATATGTAGTTTTTGTAGCCGGTGGCATCCTGATCGCCCCAGAATTCGTGGTTGCCTGCCAGGGTGATCAGCTTGGTGCCAGCTTTGATATTGGCATTGACGATCTGATCAAACAGCTCGTACTCTGCCTGTGTGCCGTAGTCCACTAAGTCACCTGCCACCACCACCGCGTCCAGCCCGGTATATTCCTGGTTGGCAGCATAATTGTAGGCGGTGGTGAACATTCCGGCAAAGCGGTTTTTCCGGTTGGTGGCTGTTACCTGATTTTGGGTAGATATATGAATGTCTGACAGCACCGCAAAGCGCAGCACCACAGCTTTTTCATCACAGCCGCACCGTGTGCAGACCCCCTGATCAAAGCTGTGTCCCAAAGCGGGGGTATCCTGTGGCTGGGACAGTGTGAGACCGCAATCTGTGCATTTTTCGCCCTGAGTCTGTCCGGCTTCTGTGCAGGAAGCCGCTTCTGCCGGCAGAATTTGGGTATTCAGGTGATCACAGTTTAAGGGTGCAAGCACCACATCGTCCAAGAGCACCGTACCGGTGCCGCTGCGGAAAAAGCCAAATTCCATTGTGTCCTGACTTGCAGTGAATACACCGCTGAGAGTGCTCCAGCTGTCGGTCACGGAATGTGTTACTGCCGCTTCTCCGTACTGCACGCCAAAAGCAAGGTCACTGCCCATATCCACACCCTTGACCCGGAAGGAATAGGCATAATCCGTGCCCTGTGTCAAGGAAACAGACTGATACACCTTGGTATAAGCTCTCATTGCCAGCACATTGTTGTCTTCCGTGTTCAGGCAGTTGCCGATGCCTTCTGTATAGGTGGTAGCCGGCACTTCTTCGTTGCAAACCACCTGCACATCATCGATGTACACCGTGCCGCTGCCGGTCATATTGCCAAAATAGGTAGAGGGCTGACTGACAGCACTGCCGGCAGTCACGGTGATGGAATAGTCTGTCCACTGTCCCGGTACGGTGTTGCCGATCTGATAGACCGCCGTGCCGGTGGCTTCGTTATACAGACGGAAGCTGATCACCGTATCCGTCAGTACCTTGCAGCTGATGGTATAGGTCTTGCCTGCCTCAAAGGGCACGCCGTAGTATGTAATATAGGTGTTGCCGCCCGGGGTAAAGGAAAGAACCTGTTCTCCATTCTTTTCCGTAACGGCATAGGTGGTATTGTTCACATTCCAGTGAAGAATACTGCCATCGGAGAAATCATTGTAATACTTCTGCACCGGCTCTATCACGGTATTACCGGTGGTCTCAATAATTTGAATACTCAGATCATCGATGTATACCGTGCCGCTACCGCCGTCCTGATACAAATTAAAAAAGAGCTGTCCTGGGTCTTGGGTTTTTGGCGACACAAATTCGTAGGTCACCGTTTGCCATTGGGTATTCAGTTGGGCAATATGATCACTGCCCGTCACCGATCCTGCAAAATAAGTCTGCAGGAAGATCGCTTGACTGGCCTTTGCACGATAGGTAATGCGGTAGGTCACACCGGTTGTTATGGAAGCGCCATAGTAAGAAAGGTAGCGTCCGTAGGTATCTGCGTCCTTGGTCATTCGCAGCACCTTGCTGCCATCCACGGTCTCAATACCGAAATAGTCGCCCTGACTTTGCAGATTCCAGCCGCCGGAAAGGGCAGTCAAGGTTTCTGCTTCAGCATAGCTTTCAAAATCAATAATACGGTAATCGGTCACCGATGTGTGGATATCTTCCGTTTCCTGCTGGGCGGCAACGGTATTGCCGTCCTGATCTGTCCAGCCCTGGGTAGCTTCAAAATCGCCGTTTGTCAGCAGTCCGGCATCTGCCTGAACTGCCATAGGCAGCGCCAGCAACAGCACCAGGGACAAGATCGCAGCTGTGAGCCTACCTTTCATAAATCCATCGCTCCTTACAGTAAAGTTTTTGTAACCTGACCGTTTTCTACTTTTACCTGCAGCATACCGCCGGGAACAGGTACCTGACCCTCCACCCGCTGGATGCCCATAAACATCGGCTTTACTTCATAGCAGCCGTTTTGGGTCATCTGAACACCCAAAAGATACTCATACAAAAATGCCAGAACACCGGATGCCCAGCCGTGGCACAGGCTGTGACGCAGCTTTTCATAGCAGAATGCGCCGTAGTCTGCGTGCAGATCCTTCTGACCGGGTGCGGGGAACTCGTCGATCCGTCCGCTGCCCTCCAGCCAGGAAATATCAAAATCTTCCCAGAAAGAGGTTGCGCCCCGGCTGATCATACCGCCAAAGTAGTCTTTGATCATTTCGATCTGCCGTGTACCGCCGGCAAGGGTAATGGCCTTGAGGATATAGTATGCCATAAAGGTGGACATGCCCTCTGCGCCGCCCTTTTCCAAAAATTCCGCGTCGCCTTCTGCCCGTCTGCCTGCCAGAATCTGGAAGGCCTTCACCTGCTTATGGATCACAGGCTTTTCCAACCAGGGCAGCAGCTTTTGGGTCAGCTCCCGGCAATCCTGATTTTCTTCCATTTGAAGCATTCGCTGGGCAGTATACAGGATCAGGGATGCCGTGCCCACCGGCGCATCGTCCGTACCGCAGGTAGGCCAGTCCAGGAAGAACAGCATACACTTGGTGGGATCTGCCTGGAAATCGATCGTGCCGTCCTGGGCCACGCTCCGGTTGATGTTTTTCATAATCTCTGCGGCATAATCCCGGTTTTGCTCATAAAACGCGGTATTACCGGTAAAACGGCAGTAGTCGCACAAATTCAGCACCCACCAGGCGGAATAGCTGGGGATGTTGTTCATCCACTGCTCTGCCGGCGCAGCCTGCCGCAGGGCGGTCAGGGCGTTGGGTACATTGTAATTGTCGCCGTGCATATACAGGCAGGTCAGGATCTCCGGGTTCAGGTCACCGCTCCAAACCAGCCGGTCCCGCTTGATGCCGTCCCAGATATAGCCGTTCTGGCAGCACAGGTCTACTGTATATCCGGCAGTTTGAATGATTTGATCCAGCAGCTCATCGCCGGTTTTCAGGCAGCCTGTCCGTTCAAAATGCGGCAGTGTATTGACAGCATAAATATTGCGCACAGACACCGGGGTTTCGGTAAGCAGCTCGATCCGGGCAAAACGGAAACCGCTTTGTCCAAATGTCAGGTCAGAAAGATTGATCAGATCCACCACAAAATCCCGGGGGGCGTGGTGGTTGGTGGCATTTTTATAGCCGATTTGGCTGCAGGCTTCCGTAAGAGATTCTCCCAAGGTGATCCGGACTTGGGCATAAATATCCGCAATTTCACGGGTGAGGAAACGCACGCCGCCGGCGATCTCCTTGCCAAAATCCAGCACCACATAGGCGCCCTTTTGGGTAAAGCAGGCTGTACCGGACAGGTCAAAAGAGATGCAGGGGGCTTTGGGACTCAGCAATTCTTCGCAATTTGCCATATTGTGAGAATCCTTTACGGCAACCGGCAGGATCAATTCTTTTTCCACACAAAGATCGGTATCTTTCCAAAATTCTTTCATAAAAAAACACTCCATTTCAGTAACCAATAATTAGAATAGTAAGAATTAGTATAATAACCACAGCCACTTTCGTCAATGGTTACTTTTGCCCCGGCGGCTTGCGCCGCCGGGGTTTAAATAATTATGCAGTAGTACCTTGTAACAACTAAAACTTTATCTTATCGTTATGAAAATGCTGTCTCCAAAGCCTCCTCTGCAGGGGAGGTGCCCAGTGCGCACACTGGGCGGAGGGGTTTGCAGAGGAATATAGTTTGCAAGGGTTTTTAGCTCCGAAAACCCCTCAGTCACCTTTGGTGACAGCTCCCCTACAAGGGGAGCCTTTTGTCGCCCCTACAAAGTGCCTTATAAGATATTATCCGTTGATGTAAGCTTCAGCTGCCAGGTAGTAGTTATACAGAGCCTTGACCAAAGCCTTGGTGTTTTCGGAAGAGGTAGTCTTGTTGAACATTCTGACAATGTAGGTCAGGGGGCTGTAGGTAACCGTCAGACCGCCCACCTCTACAGAAACTGCTTCATCCAGCTTCTGAGGCAGAATGTCTGCTACTTCGATGTAGAACATACCGTCTTTCTCAACAGCGCCTGTAACACCTTCGATGCTGCCGGTGAAGTAGAACCGCACAGCGATCTTATCCCGGTAAACCAGGGATGCGCCGTAGAAGGCAATGGTGTCATCATCACCGGATACGCTGAGGATCTCCTCGCCGGTGGGATCAACGGTGGTGATCTCAATATCGGCATTTGCCAGAGCATCGGTATGGACACCGAAAGCATTCTGGGCAGCAGCGCCGTAGTTCAGCATATTCTTGACCAAAGTCTTGGTCTTCTCACCATAGGTTCCGGCCAGAATGATGTCGGCATATTTGCGTACGGAGTAGGTGTTGGGTGTAGCCTCTCCCTCCACGGTAATGGCAATTTCGCTGGTCATCTGCGCGGCAGCCAACTCGATGGTCATGGTGTAGGTGCCGTTGGGGTTGGAGGTAACAGTCTTTTCCACTGCCTCACCGTCAACGGTGATAACCACCTCAATGTTGGTGTCCATCACGAAGTTCACGCCGATGTTGTCGCCCAGAACGATGCTCCAGCCCTGAACGGGGTTATCGTAAACAGGGATGGTTTCCACAAATTCTCCACCGCAGTGGGTGCAGGTTGCAGTTTTCTGACCTTCTTCGGTGTAGGTGGGCCAAGCAGTGGTAGTCCAGCTGCCGGGGGTGTGGTTTGCCCATTCATCAGCGCTGTTGCTGCAGATGGTGTAGCCATCCACGAACACGAAGCCGGCAGTGCCGTCCTTGGTCACGATCTTGGTGCCGGGCTCGATGGTGATCTTGGTAGCAGCTTCCAATACATAACCATTGTAGAACCGAACCAGGAAGGCGCTATCCATAGCAGTTTCGGCTTCTTCGTCATCGCTGGGGGAAACAGTCTGCATTACATAGGTTTCTACAGGATCTGCGCCAGTAACGGTAACTGTACCCAGCATGGTGAAGGTTGACCAGTCTGCATCGTTGGGGATCACTACGCTGGAACCCTCAACGGTCTTAATGCCGATGGTGGTCATATTGGCAGTATCGCCATAGGTTTCGATCAGATCTGCAATTTCAGGATATTGCTGCTTTGCAATTGCAATTTCGAAATCACTGTAGTCTTCCAGCTTCATAATGTTCTGGTAGAACACTTCCAGGTCGGCGGCGTGGATCTCAACAAATTCCACGTCAGCATACTTGCTCATTTCGCACCACTTGCCGGCAACCTTCTCGATCTTCAGCTCGGCAGTGACATTCAGAGCCGTTGCGCCTTCGATTTCTACCCAGCCGTTGGGATCCACAGGCTTCATCACAGTACCTGCAGGGATCACAAAGGACTCAGCGGGAACTGCGCCGCCCAATGCTTCGAAGAAGTTGGGGTAGATCAGCAGCAGGTCAGAGCCGTACTGCACCAGCACATCGCATTCCACGCCATCGATCACAGCAGGCAGCTTGTAGTAGCTGTTGCCGGGTACTGCGCTGGGGATCAGCTGCCAGGTGCCATTGTCAGGTGTAATGGTTTGGAAGGAAATGGTGATATCCTGAATAGCCAGTACATCGCCGCAAACAGAGCAAGTGCCATCTACATAGCTGTGGTCGCCCACTTCGCCGTAGGTAAAGGTCTCAGCGCCCAGCTCGCCGCAGGAGCAGCTGTAGTAGTAGACAGCAGCGCTCTGGCAATTTGCAGCGGATACCAATGCGCCTTCCAGTGTGGTGTCCTGCTGGTCGTAAACGTGGGTGTCGGCAGTGGTATCCCAGGAGCCGTCACAATTCTTGTACATCACAAAGTCTTCTGTGAACTTAAAGCCCTTGGTGGTGTCCACAGGGGAAATAATAGTTGTACCAGCGCAAATGGTCACGGAAGATGCAGTGGTTGCAGCATCACGGTAGCCCTCGCCGGTGATGTACAGCAGGAAGGCGCTTTCGCTGCCCCAGCTGGATTCAGCAGAGGGAACCATGCCGAAGACCACATCGGTTTCCACACCGTCAACCAGCACCTTGGAAGCAACTTCGGTGAAGTTTGCCCAGCCTTCGTTGCCAATAGCAACATTGGAGGAAATTGCGAATACGGAACGGTACTGGCTTTCTGCCTGATCCTCTGTCTTGTAAACATTCAGATCAGAAGCAGCAATATCGGTAAAGGTCACATCGCTGTACTGGCTCATATCCAGCCAGCTGCCCAGGATGTTTTCAACCACCAGACCGCCAACAACAGTCAGGGTGTTGGCATCTTCAATTGCCTGCCAGCCGTTGGTGGAATCCACAGCTGTCAAAACTGCGCCGTCAGCAATTTCCAGCTTGCCGGTGGGTACTGCGCCACCCAATGCTTTGAAGAAGTCAGGGTAAACACACATAATTTCACCGTTCTTGCCGATCAGGAAGCTGCCGGCTACACCGTCAACGGTAGCGGGAACCTTGTAGTATGTCTGTTCAGGCAGATCAACGAACTCGAACTGCCAGGTGCCGTCACCGGTAACCTGATTGAAGTAAATTTCAACCTCATCGGTGTAAACGGTCTTGCTCCAGGCACCGTCCACATAGCTCAGATCCAGCGCCTTTGTAAGGGTCAGGGTGTTGGCACCCTCTACTTCCTTCCAGCCGTTGTCGGAAACCATCTGCTTGATCACAGTGCCTTCCGCAATGACGATCTGGCTGGTAGGCACTGCGCCGCCCAGCGCGGGGAAGAAGTTGGGGTAGATGATCAGAATATCACCATTGTACTGTGCCAGCACATTGTAAGCTGCACCGTCAATGGTAGCAGGAATCTTGTAGTAGCCGGCGGCAACATCACCGTCAGCAGTCAGGGACAGCTGCCAGGTGCCGTCGCCGGTGACCTGGTTCAGGCTCAGGGTCACATCGGTGTTGTAAACAGTCTTGCTCCAGGCACCGTCCACACAGCTCAGGTCGATGGCATTGGTAACAGTCAGGGTATCTGCGCCCTCGATCTCTTTCCAGCCATTGTCGAGTTCCATAGCCTTCAGCACTGTGCCTTCTTCAATGATGATCTGACTGGTGGGTACCGCGCCGCCCAAAGCGGTGAAGAAGTTGGGGTAAATGCACATAATACCGCCGGATTCGCCCATCAGGATGTTGCAGGCTACGCCGTCGATGGTAGCAGGTACTTTGTAATACTTGTTTGCAGGTGCTTCACTGATGGCAAACTGCCAGGTGCCGTCACCGGTGACCTGGCTCAGGCTCAGGGTCACATCGTGGTTGACCGGCGCATCTGCCACTTCTTCCGTCAGGGTCAAGTCGTCAATATAGAAGTCCGCGCCGTCGTCCTGCGCATAAATCTGGATCTGCAGGGTGTCGGTGTTTGCAGCAACCTCTACAGGCAGGGTCATCTGTGTCCACACGCCGGGAGTGGCATACTGCGCACCATACTTCTGTGTAAGCAATGTCCAGCTGGGAGAATTGGACACGGTGTCATAGCAGAACACACCGTTATGGGCGCTGTTTGTAGCGCCGGGTGCCACATACAGCCAGTAGCTCAGGGTCATTGTCCGTGCTTCAGCAGATGCTTCAAGGCTAACAGTTGTGGTAATATTGCCGCCGCCCGTCTTGTCGGCGTGCGCAGCATAGCTGCCGCCGTGGACAGGCTGATGAATCAGCTCAATGCTGCCGCTGCTGGTGGAAATGCCGCCGTTCAAAGCGCCGTTCTCAAGACCGCCGTTGGTCATCAGATCTGTGCCGTCCAGCACCATAGAAATATCATCGATATAGGGGGTAGTGCCTGTGTCAGCCGCATACAGCTGCACCTGTACGATGCCTGTGTTAGCAGGAACAGGAACACTGACGGTCTTTTCATACCATGCGCCGTCTGCTGCCACATATTGCGCGCCGTAGCTTTCATTCAGCAGGCTGCCCCACTCTTTCCAAGCCAGGAACTGCGTGTGGACAGAGTTTGCGGATGCGCCATAGGGGATCTTCATCCAGAATGTCATTGTCAGGGTGCGATCTGTGTCAGCAGCGGTGGGGTACACTGTGATGGTCATCGTACCGTTGGAGTTTGTGCCATCCTTTGTCAGATGTACGGAGTAGTTGCCGCTGTGAACGTTTTCGTTGGATACGATGCTGGCGCCGGAATTGCCACTGACCGCACCGCCGAAAGCGCCGTTTTCAAAATCGCCATTACTGATGGCAATTTCTTCGGTTGCCGCGGAAGCTTCAATAGGCTGTACCATAGCGATCATACCGAACACCATAGCAAAGACCGTCAGTAAGCTCAGCAGCTTTTTCATTGTATTGCTGTGCATTGTTTTTCCTCCTTAAATATATTTTGATATGAGAGACCCTTCTCTCAGGAAATACATTTTTTGCCCTCTCAGTCACGGCTTTCTTCATCACATTTTTTTACACACGACTATGAATAGCTGTACCATCCCTTGGCCCCCGCTTTGAAGAGGGGGCTGGCAAAAATCGGCACTTCGGAACCGATTTTTGACTGATGAGGTGCGTCGCAGGTTGTTTTTATTGGCATTGAGGGTACATATGGTAAACACCTCATCCGTCACGGCTTTCGCTGTGCCAGCTCCCCTACAGAGGAGCGTGCTGTGGCTCCCCTGTAGGGGAGCTGGCATATT
>CAZLLC010000015.1:0-22622 GCA_964560245.1 uncultured Oscillospiraceae bacterium
GCCGTATGCTGTTTGTTCCACTGCGCCAATATTCGCCCTTGCCTGTGCCTGCTGTGCATCCGTTAAGGTCTGCTCCACTGTTGATACGCAGTTTTTTTGTTCCTCGATAAGCCGATCAATGTTTTGCTGTGCAGTATCTGCATCGTCCTGAAGCTGTTTGACTGCCGTGGAAGTGGCTGTGCTGATCTCATTAAGCTGAGCAACTGTTTGGGCTAACGGCTCCACAGCAGGGTCCGCAATTTCAAACGTATTTCCGTTTATGGTTAAAGTATTTATTATCATAATTGCACCTTACTCTTATTCTTTTGTGTACCAAAGCTGCACTGTAGCTGTCAGCTCAGAACAATCTGCATTGGTACAGATCTGTATATTTTCTTTTCCCACCCACAATTCCACGGAGGTCCCGAAGCTGCCGACTATCGGAAAAGCCGTGCCGTCCGAAGCCTGACCGCAGAAGCGGATGATCTGAACTGCCGCTGCATTATGCGCAACGGTTTTTGTAGTGCTGTTCGGAAGATTGCCCACATTCACCAGCTTTGTATATACCGCTTTTCTCTGCCACCTTTGTGTGGTGCGGTATTCTGTTCCCACGCTCATCGGCGGATCGGGCCACTCCCATTCCTGCCAGACCCCGCCATACAGTGTCCGTTTACGGCAGGTCAGGGAGCCGTTATAATTGCCGATCTGAGCTGTACCGTAGTCTTCCTTACACCGCCACAGCCGGACATCGTATACCGTGCCGCTGATGCTGACGATCATATTACGCCAGGTGTAATCGCCCATTTCGGCATACACTTCACTAATGGTCGTTTCCAATTCCTGAAATGTATCCACAAAATAATGCCCCTCCTTCAGTCCTGCCGGTGCGGCGCCCAGATTTTTCCGTGCTTCTGCCGCTGTTGTCCCGCCTGTTCCTCCGCATGCGATGTCCAGGGGTACCTTCAGTGTCAAGGAGCCATCCATTTGCACCGGCACGTGGAATGCGAAATCGTTCTCACCCCAATCAAATACCGGTGTGCCTTTTTTCAGGGTCAGGGTCTTTGTAACTGTAAAGAGCTGATCGCTGACCGCTACTGTGATCTTGTAGGAACTGGCATAATCCATATTATCCAGGTCTACCGATGCGCTGTACTTGCCACCGCTTACGGTAACATTGCTCAGTGTCACATAGCTGCCTGTGCCGATCTTATACTTGACGGTCAGGCTGTTACTGACCGCGCCAAAGGAGCCGTTGAAATACGCGCCGCTGAAGGAAATAACTGCCTTGCCGCTTGTAGCATCTGTACGCTTGACAGAGGCGTTATTTGTCAGCTTGATGTATTTGACAAGGCTGCTTTTTACGGTGGCGCTGCTGTCACAGCCCCGGCTGTCCTTCGCATAGAAGGTCACACTGTCCGTTTCGATGGCATTGACCGTTCTTGTATCCCCGCTGACCGCTTTGCCGCCTATTTTTTTAGTAACGATACTGCCTGCATTTTTCTGAGCAGCGGCAGTGATGGTGCACAGGGCATTGGAACAAAAACGCACCAGCTTGCTGCTGTCGCCGGTCAGCGCAACAGTGGCAGCATTGGTATCCACCACCGTGCCGCTGACTGTGGGCGCGCAAACCGATTGGTCCACACGGACTGTAAACTTTGCCGTTTGCGCCGTTCCGATCAACGTACTGCCGGAGTAAGTTCTGCAGGTCAGGGTGCAGGTACCGGATCTCGCATTGGGGATCTGGGCATAAAAGCTTTCCGGCAATTGGAAATTTACGCTTTCTTTTTTGAATTTTACTGCCGTGTCGCTGACTCCACCTGCACTTGTGATATAACCGGACAAGCTGCCGAATTTATAAGCAATGGTATGGGAAAAATCAGCGCTCTGCCGGCTAACGGCAATTTGGGATACATCACCGATGATACCGGCAGAGGCGGATACCGTACTTTGTCGGGCAATGGTATTTAAGGTCAGGGACTTTGTCTGCTCCACTACACCGGCTGAGATATTGGTATCCATCCAGGTTCGGACCGTAACAGTAGCTTCACCCTGATCGTTATGCGGTACTGTCAGGGTGGTATCCACCACTGTTTTGGTGCTGCCTTTGGGCAAAGTATAGGACACCGCAGTCTGCACTTCCTCTGCGCCGTTGACAGACACGTAGTAGTATGCTGTGCGGGCAGTCAGATTGTAGCTGCCTCCGGTTTGGGTGGACTGCCAGAGGAGGCGGATCGTAGATTGGTTTTCGGTCACACTCTGACTGACTTGCGTGACCGCTAAGCTTTGATAAACTGCCATAAGGTTTCCTCCTAAATCCAGAAGCATGCGGTACGGGCAGTGTCCGTACCGTTGCTGTAATCTTCAAAACGGGCGTGATCTCCGATGATCAGATAATTCCCCACCGTCACATCCACCGCTTTTACCCCCTCATTGTTGGCCTGCAGGATCAGTTCCCCGTTTCTATGGACATACATACCGGTTTCATCCAGCTTGTTTTCCATTTCCGAGCCGTCCTTGGAAATGGTCAAGCCATCCTCATTAAAGGTATAGCCGGTCTTGGTCTGAACTTGATCCACACCGTCATCTAATACCGAACCCACTGTAATCTTCAGGTCATTGGCCGTCTGCTCAACAGCAGATAGCTGGGTTTTGATCCCGTTAACCTCCTCGTTTTGCCGGGTAACCTCTGATTGGATGCCTTCTGCATTTAATATCATGGAGGCTGCTATTCCCGACACATCACTTACCGATGCCTTGAGCCCATCCACGGTCATCTGCAAATTGGTCACCTTGCCGGAAATATCCCGCAGGCTCACATCGTTGACCGCTGTGCTGCTGTCACGGCGGGCGCTGCCTGTACATTCCAGGGTCTCCTTCTGCCCGGTCCGTTTTTTGGTCATTACATAAGCTGTTATGGTTTTACCGCCGCGGTCTGTGATGTTTACGATGCTGCCGGCGTGAATGGCATCTGATGCAGGAACTGTGACATTACAGGGGGTGTAGGTCACATCCTTCAAATTGTTATACAGTGTTTTGGCAATGGATGAAAGTGTGTCCTTTGATGCTGCTGTAAGCAAGGCGTTCGCCGAAAGTGTATAGGTATTTACCGCTTCATTAAGGTCTGCGGGCCAATTGATCAACACGGTATTTTCTCCCGTATCCAGACTGATCTTTTGGAGCTTTGCCACCTGATAATCAGAGTAACTCAGGCTGTCGGCATAATACCCCAGCGCTGATCCTCCCTGGGGCAGTGTAATACGCACATTTCCCTCGCCGTCTTCTTCCACAGCGATCCCTTCGCAAAGCAAGGTCATATTACCGGTGTCTGTAACGGCTGTACTTATACTGCCCTCCAAAGCTACACCCCCCTGGTCATCCCAGCTTAAGTCTACCGATGCAGGCGCTTGCGCGCCAATAGATACCGCCGATGGCGTATACCATGCAAACTCAAGCTTTCCATCTGCCGTTGCCCTGCAAAACTTACCGGAGATCTGGGCTGCCCATTGCAGCAGCTTCCGTCCGGTGATCTGCTCCAGCGCAAACTGCTGGATACTCCGGCTTCCGTTTGGAAACTGAGTGTTCACCAGCTCCAGCCCGCAAACCTCGCAAACCGCTTTACTCAGCTGAAACAGTGTATAAGGCCAGCCGCTCAGGCCGTTAAACCAGTCTGTCAGATCCTTATCCAACAGACATACCCGGTCAAATGCTGTAATTTTAAGGGTATTCGCACCGGTCCATACCGGCTTTTCTGCGATAAAAATTCCTATTGGATGCCTTGTGCCCACAGGATCTTCACTGTAAACCTGCAGCTCATCTGCTTCAGAAATCAAAAGACCGCCATTGGGTGAAATGACGGTCAGTTCGATCATATTGGCGCACACAGAGCCTAAAGAAAGCTCCTGTCCGTCATTTACGCATTCCGTAAGAGTCAGGCTTTTTATGGCGTTTGTTCCCTCCGTGCCGGAGGAAAGCTCCGTGCCGTCGGGAAGAATGACAAGGGTTTTCAGCATAGTCTTCCTCCTTTAGCACTGGATAATACTGAAGCCATAATTGCTCCACAGCCCCGTCAGCGCATTTTTCCAGCTGATGCTGTACTTGCTGCGGTAGGCCTTTTCTGTTACGGAAACGGCGGCATCTTTTCTGTCCGGATGGGTGAAGGAAAAGCTGGCAGCCTCCGGAAACAGACTTTCCATATACTGTTTTTCTTCCTCCGTTAGGCTTGCATAAGAAAAAGACCAGGAGCCTACCTTGTACCGCACAGGAATGCGCTGCATCACACCGCTTTCATCCCGTCCGGAATCGGCACTGTCCAGGTCCTCATAGGAAACGCCCACTTCTGCATCCGGTACTAAAATGGGTTTGCCGTTTATCTTAAATAGATTTGTTTTTTGCCGCATAATCAACCTCCTGTCAGCACTGCCATCTTACGGCTATACCGCTGCGCTGCCGCAGCAATGGTCTCATCACCGATGTGAATACCCAAAACCGCTTCCAGGATCTGCCGCTGCACACCTACAGAGGCTTCAAAGCCTGCAAGAAGCGCCGCTGTCTGATCCTGCATTACCAATGCCACCGCTTCCTGTATGGTGGTCAAAGGTGCTTCGATATTCGTACCGTGACGCTGGTCGCCCACCACAGCCATAAACGGCTTATTTGCAGGCAGTACCGCGCCTTGTGCTAAATATGGGATCTGCGGTGCTGTGACGGTCTTCAGATCAAAGCCCATCTGTTTTCCGCCTATCACCGGAACCCAGTCCGGTACCTTAAAGCTCAGCTTGTTTACTGCCCCGGAAACGGTGTTGATACCGGTGCAAAAGCCGGAAAGCATTCTGTTGATCAAACCGATGATCGCATTGACGGTATCCTTCAGACCGCTGTATGCCGGATCCACGGTTTTTTCCTTCAGCCAGTTCCAGGCCTTTTCCCAAATGGATTTGATATTGCCCCAAACCGTACTTGACGCTGTATCCACAAGGCCAAATGCGTTGGCAAGCCCTGATAAGGTGGTGGACATTGCCCCCAGTGCCGTGTTGGTATTACTGAAAGGATTGATCGCGGAAAAGAATCCTTGCAGCAGTGTTCCAAAGGAACCCGACACAGCATTGGTTGCCGTATTAAGTCCCATGGCATCAGTTACCATTTGGGCAAGCAGCTCCGACAGACTCTTACCGGAGGCAATGATCTTATCCACCGGCGACTGGTTTTTTCCTATCCAGCCGGAAACCCCGTTAAGCTTATCGGTCAGTCCCTGCAGCCCGGAAATGATCTGATCGCCTGCCCACTGTGCCAAGGGCTTCAGGAAATTCTCCCATAGCCACTGAAAGACCGGCTTCAGTTCCTCCACGATCCTGCCCAATCCATTCAAAGCAGCAGTCAGCGTGTCCAGAAATACCGGCAGAAGCTTCTCAACGGTCCACTGAGCCAAAGGAACAAACAAGTTGTACCACGCCCACTCCAGTCCGGCAAACAAAGTCCTGGTTATGGGTTCCAATGCTGTTTTCAGTCTTTCCAAAGATTTTGCCGCCGGTGTAAAATCCAGGGCTTTCAGCGGTGACAGGATCTGCGTCAGCTTATCTGACAGCTTTTTCCAGTTGCCGGTCAATTCCGTAATTGTCTGTGATGACAAAATACTGCCCGAGCTGCTGTTATCGCTGAGTCGGGTGATCTGATCGAATCCGGCAAGGGATTTTTTTAGCTTATTGCTGCCTGTTACCGCATTGTTCACACTGTCTGTAAAGCCGTCGGTGGTCTGACTGCCAAGAAAAAAGGTCTGAAGGGCCTGCGCAATGCTCAGTGTCAATCGCGTGATCGCCCCGATCACCGTCTGCACTGCCGGCAAAAGCACCTGCAGCAACGGCGCCGCAAGCTGAATTACCGCCATTTTCAGCCCTGTAAATTGAAGCTGCAGACCATAAAGGGCGGTTGAAAGCTCTTCGCCATAGAGCTTTACTGCCACAAAATAATCGCTGACAGTTTCCACACGAAAAGCATCCAGAACCGAATTGCTGAAATTTCGTAAAACAGATTGAAGCTTTTTCTCCAACTGTTTTTGGATATTTGAAAGAAGTTTCGGAATATCCTTTGTCAGCAGAATTTTTAATGACTCCTTGGTTTCTTCCAGCAGCTTCTGTATATCCGCTTCATCTTCAAATTTATATTGATCCAGGTCTTCCAAATTCAGAATCGTCATTATTTCACCTGCCTTTTAATATGATTTAAGCATTTCTTCAAGGTGCTGCCGTTCCTTGATCTCCTGCTGAGAACAACGCCTTTGCATATCCACCTTTTGCTTATGCTCCCGGTAATAGGTTTTCTCCCAATCCTCTAATTTTTTCCCCCGCGCAAGCTTATCCCGAATAGCAACCACTGTGCTGAGCTGCCCTTCCCCCACTGCATTGAACCAGGAAAGAAATGTCCACCAATGCACAAAAGGCAGCGCGCGGATCTCCTGCCCTGCCACCTTATTCACATCTGCCACAATGATGGCTGCATCCTGCTCCCAGTCCAGCAGCTTCGGTCCGGATCTGGCCGGTGATCGGGCGCCGCCATTTATAAACCACACCAAATATTCCATCGCCGGCTGCTGATCCTCTGCCGGGACAGGCTGCTCATAAAACAGCGCCAGGGCAATTTGCCAACGGATAAATTCCGGCAGATCCGGGTTTGACAGATAAGAAAATATTTCCAATATATCCCGGTAATCTGTGTGGATAGAGTAGGTATTTTCCCCTATAACCGCCTGGTTCGGCAGATTCCAAAGGCTGGTCATTGTGCCGCCCGGCGTGCCTTGGCCTGGGCTACAGCAGCTTCGGTCTGTGCTTTGGCGCAGGCAGCGGCCCCATCTACAAGGATCGGCTGCAGCGCGTCGAACAAATTGGTCACAACACGCTTGCCGTTGCTGCCTACTGCCAGCAGGTTCACGCCGCTCAGGATCTGATCAAAGTTATTTCCTTCACCAAATACCCAGCCCAGGACCTCCTTCATTTTATGATCAGCCTCCTGCAACAGCTTGACCATTGCCAGTCCGCTATCGTGCTGCTGAAGGCTGTCTGCCTGCTTTGTCAGCTCCTCTTCCACCTGCGTGATCTTATGGGCTGCTTCCGAAAAACGGGCGTACAGATTGGGATCCTGAGGATTAAACCGCAGCACTCCGCCGCCTCCAATGCGGTATTCCTGTATACCGCTGTCAAATTCAATGGTTTGCATAATTTCTCCTTTCAAAAAACACCTTCAAAGAGCTTTATGAACGTTAAATATATAGTCTTCCGCGAGGCGGACACCATAATTGTCAATTGCCCATTGGCAATTAACAGGGTGTCTCAGGATGCTGAGACACCCTTCATTTTTAAGCTGCTGTGAAGGTCTTGGTGGACACATTGAAGGTGCCCTTGGTCTTATTGCCGGTGTAGTGCAAAGTGAAGGGGATCTGATAGCCGGTGGTGTCGCCACCGTAGCTGCTGACCTCGATATACACTTCCTCCCGGATGGCCGGATAGCTGTCGCCGGTACCGTTCCAAAGCTTTACCTCCACCACATCAGTCTTCAGCTCCTCCAGCACACGGCTGTTGTCGATGATGTCCTGCAGACGCTCAAACAGCGCTGAGCCGCTTTCTGCATAGTAGGGCTCCACGGAGCCGGTCTTTTCATAGCCGGAGATCACTACGGAGCTTTCGCCCAAAATGTTTCTCTTTGTTTCCACCTGGGCAGACAGCTCCGGACTGAATTCCTCCAGATCCTTACCCAACCGTTCATAGGAAGGGCTGGTTTCATCGATAGCGGCACCATTGATAAAATGGGCCAGATATTTTCTTTCGATCTTGCTCATTGTATTTCTCCTTTAAGCTTCATATTTTTTTGTAAATTGCACGATCAGGCGTACGGTATACCGGGCTGTACCTGCTTGGTTCACAGCCTTAAGCTTCCCCTGTTCTGCCCACAGTTTTTCTTTTGACTGCACATCGCCAAATATGGGGGCTTTGCCTGCCGCGCTCTGCTGCTGCACCCAGTCCTGAAATTCCATCAGCCAGGCAGCCTGCTGCTGACCGTCCTGCTGCCCGGCTGTGATCCGCAGAAGCGTAAAGCTCAGCCGGTTTTCCACCGTCACATTGCCCACCACATCCTGCCGCCGGGAAAGCTCCTGCACGCCCTGTGGAAACACGCCTGTATTCCCGGGTGACGGATCGGTGTAATCGATATACATCTTTTCATCCCACTTTGGGTAGGTGCTGAGCCATTGCCGGACCTTATCCAATACTGTCATAGAACGCCTCCTTAGCTTCTGCCTGCTTCATAGTGGCAAACCGTACCTTCCCAGTAACAGGGCTTTACATAGCATACCTCTGCCAAAGAGCGAACGTTTACCGGTATATATTCCTGCCACTGGGCAGCAGAGATCTCCGGTCCAATGCCCTCCAGCACCCGATCCCCGGGACAGATCTGCCAATCACTACCCGGCAGGATCAGCAAAAACGCAGTCTCCTGCTGCTGACCGAAAGCATCAAAGGTCTGCCGGATCTGCCACTGATAGAAAACATTTTCTATCACACAGCGCAGCACACGATCCCCCTGCAGACGGTAGACCGTTACGGTTTTATCGCACAGACTGTAATCCAGCGGACAGGTCATTGCTTTGTCCCCCTGTATATATCCAGATAGATCCGTGCCTGCTCCAAAAGCTGCTGCTGCAGCTTCTTTGTGCCTGCACTTTCATAGCGCACCGACACACCGCCTACAGTGGCAGAGGTCACACCTGCTTTGCGGTTTTCATGGTGGTACAGTGCCTCTGCCATAGCGCACAATGCCATCTTTTCCGACATTTCATCGGTAGGAAGCACCCGGTAACGCCGTTTGAGCCTTTCAAGCCCCTCAGCGGCCCGGGCCGCCACTCCGGAAAAGGATTTTTCCGGGATGGCACTGCCCAGATAGTCATTTACATAGAAATCATAGTCGATCACAAGGCAGTGCCTCCCTTATATCAGGCTGCGCTGCCGACGCTGATGCCCTTGAGAACCGCTGCCTTCAGGGTGTTCTTCAGCGCAACGCCTGCAACCAGCTCCACCTCACCGGTCTTGACCGCACCGGGGGTGGTCAGGTCAGGCATATAGCAGCTGATCACGCCGTCGCCCATAGGACTGATGCCGTGGAAGCCATCCAGACCCAGAGATACGGCGTAAATGGCGGTCTTGCCGTTTTCATCAGTTTCCACCACATCACAGGTGGTCTTTCCGTCAAAGTACTTGCCCATATCCACCATAGGCACACCGGCGTAGGTCTCCACCACACGGCCGAAATCGTCCTTGGTCCGCTCGTAATAGCCGGCACGGCGGGCAATGGAGCGCAGCTTGATCAGCATCTGCCGGTTCATCAGCAGCATAGAGGGCGTGCCGTCCAGGCAGCTCAGAAAGCTGTCCATCTCGTCCAGGAAGGCATTGTAGTTTTCATCCAGCTCTGCAGAGGTGGTCAGGCTGACAGCGCTGGTGATCTCGTTTTCCGTACCGGAAAGCAGCTTCTTCAGGCCGTCAAAAGTACCGCCCACATAGCCGTCGGCTTCTTCAGCAGAGCCGTTAATTGCCAGATTGTGAAAATAGTTGGCGGTAGCCTTGATCTTCTGCTCTGCCTGGAACGCCATCTCATCTGCCGCGCCGGCAGTATTCTGCAGCACACGGTCGATCTGGAAAGAGCCGCCCATAATGATAGCGCCGGTGGTCTTTTTCTCCCGCTTGGCTTCGCCGGGTGTGTACTCTGCATTGATGGTGCGCACATTGGCTGTGGCGGGAGTCTTCAGCTGGATGTAGCCGTAGGTCAGGGTGCTGCCGCCGGTGCCGGGAGAGATCACGTTGTCAAATACCATATGATCCAGCAGCAGAGAGCTGCGCCGGAACATATCCACGATCTGCTGATCTACCTTGTCCGCCATACCGATTTTTGCTTCTTCAAGTGTAATTGCCATAATTTTTACTTCCTTTCAAATTTTTCTCTTAATGCGCCCGCAAGTCCTGTAGGCGCGCTTTCATTGCCCGGTGTCCGGGCGCCTGTTCCCTTTGCGTAAGGGGGTGGTGTCTGCTCCGAAAACAGGTACTGTTCTTCCCTTTTCAGTGTTTCCAGCGCCTGCTTCAGAGCGGTGTCTCGATCCTCGCTGGCTGCAATAGCCGGAAGATCCAACAGGGCGGAAATTGCCTTCACATTCCGCCCCTGTGCGGCCTGGATCGCCTGCTGCACTGTGCTTTCGAAGGTCAGGCGGTCCAACTCCTGTTTGTGGGTCTGTTCTGCCTGCGTAAACCGTTGTTCCCAATTCTGCAGCTGTTGCTGCAAAGCTGCCACATCCATTTTTTCGTATTCCTCCAAATGGTTTTTCAGGTCCTGATAGTCCGCGTATGGGGCCTTGGCATTTTCAATATCTCTGCCGTTTTCCGCCATAATCGCATCAATGACCTCCCTGGACAGGGGCGCACCGTTTACCGTCAGATTTTGCAAAAATTCCCGTTTCATTTTTTCCTTTCTCTGCTACGCTTTCGTTACGGGGGTCGCCTCCCCTGCAGTCGGCGTTTTTACGCCCGCCACGGCAAATTTATAAAAATCCAAACCGTCAGATCTCGGGCATCAGACGGCTGCGGATCTCACTTAGTTGGGCTTGTGTTTGCGCCGGGATATTAAATCGCCAGCCCAAAGCGATCTCCGGCTTTAGCAGACCATTTGCTACCATCTGCTGATAGTCCGTCCAGGTCTTGTCCTCATCGTAAAGTACACCGTTGCCCCAGTCGATGCTGACCTTCGGCTGCTCAGCTGGAACCGCCATCCGGTAAAGCTTTGCCAGGCAACAGCACAGCCCAACCGTTTCCTCCACCGCCTGTGTCCACATCCGCTGAAAATCAATAACAGTCAGATTATAGTCGCCGGCACTGGAGGAGATCTCCGTAGCGGTACGATCCTCTGCGTTGGTATCACTGAGCATACCCCGTTTCAGACCGATGACGGATTCCACATTGCGCAGATATTCCTGTTTCCGTTCCAAATAGGACTGCTGCCGCAAAGCGGGAGAAAACACGGTGATCCCCACCTGCTCCGGATCCTCATCCAAACCGATAAACAGGTCATCCTCCAAAACAAGACCGGTGCTTGTATCCTTTAAAAGATCCCGGGACGCAAACACACGGCTCTGTCCTTTGCGGAACTCACCTGCAAGCTGCTGCTCGTTTTCATCGATATTCCGGATCAGCCCCATTGCCGGTGCAAATACACTGACACCGTCCGCTGAGCCATCCACACAGTTCAGCATCGGCGTTTTTACCTCCACCAGCCCCACAGAATGTACCGGCTGGGTAAAACAGTACCGATCAGACAGCTGGGCGTATTCCGGATGGTCCGTAAGAGACACCTGTGTACCGATACTGTGGGCATTTAAGCTGCGATACAGCTTGTTTTCAATCGTCAGATACCCCTTTTCATCCACAGTTCTGCGTTCGCACAGGGTGTAATAATACCGCCCTTGGGTGCTGCACTCCACTGTGCCCATATCCGTCACATTTCCCTCCCCATCTCTGCCGAAGATCAGTGCGTTGTTTCTGGGGATCAGGGCAAAAGAAAACCCTGCCTTCCCCGGGCAGGGTTTTATATAGCAGGCTCCACCCACCAGGCTCATTTCCGTCGCCTGCCGCGCTTTGCCGCTGAGCTGGGTCATAATACTCTGAGCAAACGGATCCTGTGCTGTGGCGTTGTACTCTCCGAAAACAGTACGCACGAGCTTGCTTACAACCGTATAAGCAATGCGCTGGCAGGGATCTTTTTCGGTGTCTGTCACCTGTCCATAGTAGGACTGAAACCATTCACCGATGGCCTGCCGCATTTTCCGGGAGGTTTTGTCCCAAGCGCCGAATACTTGCTCGTAATTATAGATATCCATCAGGATGCGCCCCCATTGTGGATGGTGATCCGTTTACCGGCACGGATGCCGGTCTCCAGTCCCTGAATATAGGCCTTCATCTGATCATTTTCATTTTGCATAGACCGAAGCTGCTTTTTTAAGCTGCGGTTTTCAGCCAGCACAGTCTCCTTTGCCCACATTGGCAAAAAGCCATCAATAAGCCACTTTTTCATATACCATTTACCTTTCTGTCATAATTTTTTCTCTGCGCAGGACTGTAGAGCAGAAATAACGGATGTCATCCATAGCGTGGTCATTTTCCTTTATTGGCCGGTCGCTTCCCTCCTGCTCCTCCCAGCGGTACAGCGAAAACTCCCGTATGGAATCCTTACAGCAGGGGCAAAACTGCAAGTAACCTGCCTGCAGTAAGGAGGATACCAGCCGGATGCCATCCAAAACTCCGTTTTTGGCTTTTCGGACGGAAAATCTTCCGTGGCGTCGAATAACTGTTATAAAGGAGGCCGCTGATGGATCTACGATCACCTGCTCCACAGGTGCATCTGCCGCCAATGCTTCCAACGCCCGGTAATACTCCTCGTCGGTCAGGCTTTTTCCTGTTTTCCTTCCATCGTAATAATACTCCCGAAGCCGCACCGCCTTGCCCTCTGATACACACCACAGTCCTGCGGAAAAGGGATTTCGTGTGCCGTAATCCACGGAAATATAGTAACGGCCGCCCTTAGGCGGCTTTGCGGTAATATGCTTTTCAGGGTCAAAGGCGTATACAAGTCCCTCTGCTACACACCAGTGTCCTAAAATATACCGCCGGTAAAACACGCCGGTATACAGGCTTTCATAACGGCTGCGGATCTTCTGGGACAGTCCCGGATTATCTGCCATTGTAAAATGCAGATGCAGCATCTTTTTATCCTGCTTTTTCAGTATCCACTCTTTGTAAAACCAATGCTCCGGTCCTGCCGGATTGCAGTTAAACCACAGCTTGGAGCCTTCCACCGAGCATCGGGCGCAGGTCTGCTCCACGAAAGAGCGGGGCATCAGTGCCACTTCGTCCAGCAGCGCTCCTGCCAACGTCACACCCTGGATCTGCTTATAGGAGCTTTCATCCAAACCGCCAAAAAGATAGTAAACATTCTCCCGATCCTTATAACGGACTGTCAGTTTGTTATCACTGCGGTTTTCCCGGATCTGAAAAAGGCCGCCCAGCCAGGAATGAAGATTGCTAATGATATTGCGGCGCAAGGATGTGATGCTTCTGCCGCAAACGCCAAAGCTCTGCCCCTGAAAATGGGACATACTCCAAATAAAAAAGCCGTCTGCCATACAGACGGTTTTACCGGAACGGACTGCCCCATCGCAGATCAGCCCCTCAAATTCTTTAAGCCCCGGACGGTTCCACCAGGTCATTGCCAGGATCTGCCGTTTGCTGAAGCTCCTGTATATCACAGATCTCTACCGCCTCCTCTGTTGAAGATAAGATCGCCTCCAAAAGATTATTCTCTTCCTCCTCTCTTTTGCCTGCTGAGCCGAACATCCCCAAGATCGTGCCCAGCAATTCCAAAGCCTTCAGCTTATCGTAGAACTTGACCTTCCATCCGCCGGACGTTTTTTCCACCGATGCGATTGCTGCCGCATGGTTCTTGCCCATCTGCGCTTCTTCCTTGATGGTCACCTGTCCATCCGCAATGCTCAGCACATCGGTAGCCCGGGTCATCCCGATAGCTGCCAGCTCTGTGATCACCTGCTCCGGCAGCCGATCCATATTTTTTCTGCCGGTGTTTTTCACACACTCACCTCCTTTTGGACGGTACCATCATAACACGGCAAAACAGAAAAATCTTCCCATTTTTTTCCCAACCTTTTGAGAACCCCTATACAAACAAAAAATCCCCAAGAGATCGAACGACCTCTTGGGAATCAATCGCCTATATCAATCAATGACCGCCTGAATGGGCTTCAGGGGCTCCAGATAATTGATCACATCTTCGGTGGCTTTCTCAATATCCACTTCGTATGTATTGACCAGTGCCTGCGCCAAAGATTCTACAGTTTGATCCTGCTCCAGCAGATCCCACAGGAACTTGCCGGTAGCATTCATCGTGATCATACCGGAGAATGTCTTCACAGTCTCACCCACAGGGGCCAGCACATAGCGGCCTGCTACCTGCCGCATCAAAAAACCGGAATTTCTTTTCATTTTTCACTTCCACCTTTCGTTTTAATTTTCCTCTTTATTTTTTCCGCCAGCAGACTTTTTGCTGTTGGAATAATATGCATATTTGCTTTGATACTTATATCTGTATCTGTATCTATATCTGTAGCGGTATCTATAGCCCTTGCTCCCGTCATCAGCTATACCGTTCATCACAAAGCCCAGCAGGCGGGCATTGGACAACTCCAGCTGACGCACGCCGCGCAATACCGCTTCCTTTTCCGTCAGATTCTGACGCACCAAAAACAGCACGCCATCGGTAACACTGGCAACTTCACAAGCATCGGACACGATACTGACCGGCGGTGTATCCACCAAAATAATATCATATTTTCCGGAAAGGTTATCCATCAACTGCTTCATTCTGGGGCTGCCCAGCAGTTCCAGCGGGTTAGGGGGGAGCTCACCGGCAAACAGCATATCTAAATTGGGCTTGACCTCTTTACGAATTGCCTCCTCCGGCTCACACAGACCTGCCAGCACATTGGAAAGACCAGGAGATGCTTTCTCGATCAAAAGCCGTGCCTGACTGGGACGGCGCATATCGCCATCGATCAGCAAGACCTTGCTGCCTGTTTCAGCAAAGGAAATGGCCAAATTCAGAATTGTCGTACTCTTACCTTCACTGGCCAGACCGCTGGTCAGGCAGATCTTCTTACATTTTTCACCGGGAATGGCAAAACGAATATTGGTACGCAGAGTATTATACGCTTCCTGAATATAGAAGCTGCTGTTGGAATTTAAAAGCAGCCTGCGCTGAGCGGTAAAGCTCTGATCGGGATCAATATTTTTCTTTTTGTTCAGAATACTCATTCCGCTTCTCCCTTCTTTTTCTTGCCGGAATCCGCTGTATAACCGTAGCCCTTGTAGGCATAATCACCACGGATATCCATAGCCAGATCAGGAATCAAGCCAAGCACCGGTGCATTGGAGATGCCTGCCAGATCTTCCTCGCTTTTCACACGCACATCCAGTAATACCTGCAGCACGATGATCAGTACAGCCACCAATGCGCCGGCAATCATACCGTAGGTCGTATTGGTCGTTTTATTAGGCGTGTACGGTGCGCCTGACACCTTTGCATAGTCAATGATCTTGGTAGAACTGCCTTCAACAATGTTTGCGATCTCTTCAGGCGCGACTTCCGCAATAGCATTGGCAATTTTCGCGGCGATCTTGGGATCGGAATGGGAAATAAATACCTGGAAAATCTCCGTTTCACCCATTGCGCTGGCACTCATCAAGCTCCGGATGCCAGAACCGGAAATACCCAGATCCACCGCTTCTGCAACTTTATTCAGCACCGTATCACTGGAAAGGATATTGATGTAGGTGTCTACCAATCGCTGAGAGGTAGCCAGGTCCGCTGCGCTGATACCGTTAGCGTTAGAGGTTACCTGCTGGGTCGTATTATTGACATAAATGCTGACACTGGAACGGTACAGCGGTGTTATAAAATTGGCGGTGTAGAAGAATGTGGCAGCACCGCAAAGCACAGCGCACAAAACTACCAGCCAGATCTTCTGAACGATCGCAGCTGCTATCTCAGATAGATTTATTTCTTTAATCTTTCCTGTCTCTTTTTCCATACTGGAGACTCCTCCTTATGTCTGTAGGCTGTTCGCCTATTACTCCATATTATTTTACGATAGTATATCATAATTTTTTTTATCCGTCAACCACTAATCCGGTTCTTGTAATCTAAAAAAGCTGTGTTATAATAAGAAAAATTGTAGTTCAGGAGGAAATTTTATGATCACAAAAGAATATGCGGATTATTCCTGGGAGCAAGCTGCTGCCGCGCTTGCTGTAGACTCCCCTTCCGGTTATACAGACAAAGCAGCCCGCTGGGTGAAGGATGCCTTTGAAAAATTGGGCTTTACCGCGCAGCTTACCGCCAAAGGCGGTGTACTTGTGGATTTGGGTGGCGAAGCCAGCGAGGACGGTCTGCTTTTGGCTGCCCATACGGACACCTTGGGTGCAATGGTTGCGGAAATCAAGAGCAACGGCCGCCTGCGTGTAACACCCCTTGGCGGTATGAGCGCTAACAACGGCGAAGCGGAAAATGTCCGGATCTACACCCGGTGCGGTAAAGTTTACGAGGGCACCTTCCAGCTTAGCGATGCTTCTGTTCACGTCAACGGCAATTATGCCACAACAGCCCGAAATTTTGACACCACTGAGGTGGTATTGGACGAGGATGTGAGATCTGCTGCTGATACAGCGGCGCTTGGCATTCAGACCGGCGACATCGTCTGCTTTGATCCCCGGACACGCCGTACCGCTTCCGGCTATCTGAAAAGCCGTTTTCTGGACGATAAGCTGTCTGTGGGCATTCTTTTGGGCTTTGCAAAATATATTGCCGACAATAATATCACCCTTTCCCGGCGCACCTGGGTCCATATCACCGTCTACGAGGAAGTTGGGCACGGCGGCTCCGGCTCTGTACCTGCAGGCGTAACGGAAGCCATCAGTGTGGATATGGGCTGTGTAGGCAACGGTTTGAGCTGCACAGAACGGCAGGTCTCTATCTGTGCTAAAGACTCCGGCGGTCCTTACAGCTACCAGGTGGTAGGCAAACTGATCGACGCGGCCAAGGCAACAAAAGCTGATTATGCCGTGGATGTTTATCCCCACTACGGTTCTGATGTGGAAGCCACCCTGCGGGCAGGCTTTGATATCCGCCACGGTTTGATCGGTGCCGGCGTCTATGCCAGCCACGGCTACGAACGCAGCCACATTGACGGCGTGTACAACACTTTAAAGGTTTTATGCGGATATTTGGGCTGCTGAGGTGCTGACGATGTTTGAAGTTTTTTCCGCTACCCTGTCGCCTATGCTGATGATGTTTTTATGTATGGTCATCGGCTTTATCCTGAACAAAGCAAAGCTGTGCCCGGATAATACCACCACTGTCCTTTCCAAGCTGGAAACTTGCGTGCTGCTGCCGGCTTTGACGGTGAACACCTTCAGCAAGTACTGCACCGTAGCTTCTTTATCTCAGCAATATAAATTGGTGCTGTACTGCCTGCTGGCGGTTGCAATCGCCATCGCCATTGCCATTCCTCTGAGCGCCGTATTTGAAAAAAACGGCTACAACCGGAACATTTATAAGTATGCCCTGACCTTTGGCAATTTCGGATTTATGGGCAATGCCATCGTGCCTGCCATTTTGGGCGAAGAAATGCTTTATACCTATATGCTCTTTACCCTGCCGCTGAACGTGGCGGTGTATACCTGGGGCATCGCCATTCTGATCCCGGCAAAGGAGGGTAAGCACAATCCCCTTAAAAACTTGATGAATCCGGTGTTTTTCGCCATCGTGATCGGCGCGTTTTTAGGTCTTACCGGTGCCGCGGAGCTTCTGCCCGGCTTTATTCAGTCTACCCTCTCCGGTTTAGGAAACTGTATGGGACCCATTGCTATGGTGCTGACCGGCTTTGTTATCGGAAACTATCCCTTCCGGCAGCTGCTGAATAAGCCCAAGGTCTATATTGCCGCTGCTTTGCGGCTGTTCCTGTTCCCTGCCCTGTTTATACTGCTTTTAAAGCTTTTAGGGGCAGACAGCACCGCCTTGTCCTTGTGCCTGTTTGGTTTTGCAACACCCTTGGGACTGAATACCGTGATATTTCCGGCTGCCTACGGCGGTGACACCGCCACCGGCGCGTCTATGGCAATGATCTCCCATACTGTGTGCGTGATCACCATTCCCATTATGTACGCTCTGCTGACAGCCTTTTTGCTTTAATATATACAATTGAAACGTAGGGACACCCCTCCGGGGTGTCCGAAACAAAAAATCGGCACTTTCGTGCCGATTTTTATATTTTAGACGGACACCGCGGGAGCGGTGTCCCTACATATTTTTTAAATCTGTTTTACAGTCTGCCATAGCGCTTTGTTGTTTCGTAGATCCGCTGGGTAAGTGCCGGTGTAATACAGCCCTTTTCAGCACGCCAGGTCCAGTTGTTCCCGGACAGCGTACCGGGGAAATTCATCCGGGCAAAGCCGCCCAACTCCAGATAATCCTGCATCTGAATGATGCACAGATCACTGACAGACGCCATACAGCCCCGGATCATACCGTAAACCAGTCCTTCCTCCCGGTTCAGACCCAAATAAGCCTTGGCCATTGCCACATCCTCGGTTGCGGCTTCCTCAAACCACTGGGCCAGTGTCAGGTTGTCGTGGGTTCCGGAATAGCAAACAGAGCCTACCGGATAAGTATGGGGTAAGTAATTACCCTCTTCCCGGGAATCAAAGGCAAACTGCATCACCTTCATACCGGGATAGCCGGAATCCAGCTGCAGCTGCCGCACTTCGTTGGTTACATACCCCAGATCTTCAGCAATAAAATCCAGATCCGGCAGTGCCTGCTGCACAGCGCGGATAAAATTCATACCGGGACCGGGCACCCAATGACCGCCTGCCGCGGTTTTATCCTCAGCCGGAACAGCCCAATAACTTTCAAAGCCCCGGAAATGATCCAGCCGGATCATATCATACATCCGGGCTGCAGCGCCCAGGCGGCTGATCCACCAGGCGTAGCCTGTATCGTGGAGCTTTTGCCAATCATACAGGGGGTTGCCCCACAGCTGTCCGTCGGCGGTAAAGGAATCCGGCGGAACACCTGCCACCATAGTGGTGCGGCAGTTTTCATCCAGCTGGAACAAATGGGCATTTGCCCACACATCCGCTGAATCCAGCGGCACATAGATGGGCACATCGCCAATAATACGGATGCCCTTTTCATTGGCATACCGGCGCAGTGCCTGCCACTGACGGAAAAATTCATACTGCAGGAAATACTGGAACTGAATTTCATCATTAAGCTTCAGATACCACTGTTCCAGCGCCTGGGGCTCCCGTTTTTTAAGCTCCTCAGGCCAGGACTGCCAGTTCACACCGCCGAAATGGTCCTTCAGCGCCATAAACAAGCTGTAATCCGGCAGCCACTGCTTATTCTCTGCTACAAAGGCATCAAAAGCTTCATCAGGCACGAAACGGTCAAAAGCGCGCTTCAAAACCTTGCTTCTGTTGTCATATAAGCAGCCGTAATCCACGCGCGTTTCATCGCTGAACCAACAAACAGCATCTGCCTCGTCCTGCTTCAGCAAGCCCTCACTGATCAGCTGATCCAGATCGATCAGATAATGATTGCCCGCAAAGGCAGAAAAGGATTGGTAGGGAGAATCGCCGTAGCCTGTGGGACTTAAAGGAAGGATCTGCCAATAGGACTGCCCTGCCTCACACAGAAAATCCACAAAATCATAGGCGCATTTACCCACACTACCGATGCCATAGGAGTTGGGCAGGGATGAAATGTGCATTAAAATACCGCTTTTTCGCATAAAAAACTCCTATTCTTCGATTCGGCGTGTACTTTCCCGATGAGCAAGAGAATAAACCACAAATTCGTGTTTTGCTCCCGCTCCGTTTTCAATATGATCGATCAAAATTTCCACACTGCGCCGCGCCATTATTTGGGCAGACTGGATCACTGTGGATAATTGCGGCACCAGGTAAGAGCTGAGCGGCAAGCCGTCAAAGCCCAAAACCGAAACATCCTCCGGTACACGCAGTCCGTTGTTGTGCAGCGCCCGGATGGCGCCAATGGCCATCACATCAGCCGCCGCAAACAACGCGGTAAATTTCCGGCCGCTGGCAATAAGCTGCTGGGTGGCATTATAGCCGTCCAAATAGGAATAACGCACGCCCTGATAATCCAGCTCTTCGTCAAAGTCAATACCGTGGTTTTTAAAGGACTGGATGCAGCCCTCATAGCGCAGGCGGCTGGTATCCGATATCTGCCGGTCACCGCCCACGATCACAAATTTCCGATGCCCCATAGCGATCAGAGAATCCATAGCGCACCGGGCGGCCTGACGGTCATCGGTGCAGACACTGGACAGATTCTCAAAAGGAAGATCGGAAGCGTCATTGGAAACCAGTACACAGGGAACATCGATTTTTTCAAAATCCCGCTGGAAATTGCGCTTGTTGCCGCCCAGGAACAAAACACCCAGGGGCTTTTTTTCCTGGCACAGCTGGATGGCACGCAGGACCTCATTGCTGTCCTCGTCCATATAGTCTACATATAGAGGATAGTTGGTTTGACCGATCAGGCTTTGCAGCGACTCCACCATTTCGCCGAATATTTCATTACCGGTGCCCTTGACCACCACCAAAATGGAAGTGGCGGAGGACTTCAGCTGTTTAGCATTGGTATTGATCTGAAAGCCACTTTCTTCCACAGCCTGCAGGATCACACTGCGGGCCTTTTCGCTGACGTTGGGATGATTATTCAGCACCCGGGAAATGGTAGCAACGCCATAGCCGGTTTTTTCAGCTAAATCCTTAATGGTCATAACGAACCTCCTCTCTTTAAGCTCCGTTCAGGATCAACCCTTTACCGCACCTGCCGCGACACCCTTGATGATGTATTTCTGGCAGAACAGGTAAATAATGATAATGGGCAAAATGGCCAGCATGATCACAGCCATCGTCGCGCCCAGGTCTACAGTGCCGTAGCTGCCCTTCAGATACTGCACGTGGATGGGAATGGTACGGTACTCGGTAATATCCAGCACCAGGTACGGCAGCAGATAGTCGTTCCATACCCACATCAGCTCCAGAATACCGACACTGATCAGTGTGGGCTTCAACATGGGCAGCACCACCATAAAGAAGGTCTGCACAGGACCGCAGCCATCAATGGAGGCCGCCTCTTCGATCTCCAAAGGCAGTCCCTTGACAAATCCGACAAACATAAAAATAGCAAGACCGGCGCCAAATCCCAAATAAATAATGGGGATCGTCCAGGGTGTATCCAAATGCAGACTGTCCGCCGTGTTAGTCAGTGTGAACATCACCATTTGGAACGGCACGATCATAGAGAACAGACACAGATAATAGAAAATGTTGGCCGCGGTGCTTTGGACCCGGGCAATATACCAGGCGGACATTGAGCAGCACAGCAGGATCAAAAACACAGACGCCACTGTGATAAAAATGCTGAAGCCTGCAGATTTCAGGAACGGATAGTTGCCAAAAGTCAACGCCTTGATGTAATTGTCCCAGCCCGTAAAGGTCTCACCGTTGGGCAGAGCAAATACATCCAGGTTGATGGAATTGTTGGTTTTAAAGGAGTTGATCACGACCTCTGCCACAGGAATGATCCAGATCAGACAGATGACGACAAACGCAGCAGTTAAGAATTTACTGCCCAAGGTGTAATTCTGAGCCTTACACTTTTTTGCCATTACTGCTGCACCTCCTTACTGCGGGTGGCTGCCTGCTGGGCAATGGCTAAAACGGCTACCAGCAGGAAGAAGATCACAGCCTTAGCCTGTGCCACACCGTGATAATTTTTACTGATGTTGTAGGTGGAGTAGATATTCAGCGCCAACAGTTCTGTGGCATTGATCTTGGAACCGTTCGCCATCAGGCTAGGCATACCGCCGGTCAGGGCCAGGTTCTGGTCAAACAGCTTGAAGCCGTTGGTCAAGGTCAGGAATGTACAGGTAGTAATCGCCGGCATCACATTGGGAATGATGACTTTAAACAAAGTCTGACTGCCTTTGGCGCCGTCGATCTTGGCAGCTTCCAGCATATCCTGGGGAACTGCCTGCAGACCCGCGATATAAATGATCATCATATAACCGATCTGCTGCCATGCAACCAATATGACCAGGCCCCAAAAACCGTAAGTGGAATTGGCTGTCAGATAGGTAGAATACTGTTTTAAAATACCGTCGAAGATCATACTCCAGATATAGCCCAGTACCACGCCGCCGATCAGGTTTGGCATAAAGAACACAGTGCGGAACAAATTGGAGCCACGCATCTTTTGGGTCAGGGCATAGGCGATAAAGAAAGCAACCACATTGATCACAACAATGGTCACCGCCGCAAAAGCCGCTGTGTTCTTAAAGGCATTCCAAAAGCCTGCATCATTCCATATCTTTTTATAGTTCTCAAGGCCGATCCAAACCGCATCGGACGGAACATTGAATTTACAGAAGGACAGGTAAATACCGTGCATAAACGGCCAAACGAAACCAATGCAGAAGGCTGCAAAGGTAGGCAGCAAAAACAGCCAGCCGAAGCGCTGGATCGGGCGACGGATCAGAACGCTGTTTAGACCCGCGCTGTCAACTTTTTTGCTCATATGGTCTCCCCTCTTTCATATATAATAATGTGCGCATTTCAGGCACGGCGAAAAGGTCAGGGACTTTGATCTTTTCGCCCTGCCCGAAATGGCTGTTTTTACAAAAAGGGGCGGGATTACCCGCCCCCCATTAGGTGCAAATATTAGCCGTTAACAACAGAGTACTCGTATGCCCAGCCGTCAACGAAAGCTTCCTCGACCATAGTCCAGTCAGCAGTGCCAGCGGAGTAAGCAGCCAGAGCAGTTACAACGGTAGCTCTCCAGGCATTAACATTGGGCGTGTAGTTAAATGCCCAGGAGATGGAAGTCTTGCCTTCAGCCAGCATAGCATTGCCGTCGTTGACAAACTTGTTGGTGGAAGCGGGGCAGTTCTTGAAGGGAAC
>CAZLLC010000016.1:0-22405 GCA_964560245.1 uncultured Oscillospiraceae bacterium
CACCGATGTTGATGCTGAGAACAAGCGCATCTCCCTGTCCATCCGCGCTCTGCTGCAGGAGGAAGAGGAAGAAGCAGCTGAAGAAGTGGTGGCAGAAGAGGTTGCTGAAGAAGTTGCAGAAGAGGTTGCTGAAGAGGTAGCTGAAGAGGCTACTCCCGAAGCTGCTCCCGAGGCTGCTGAAGAAGCTTAATCAAAAAGCTACATACCGGGATTGAGCCACTCAATCCCGGTATTTTATAGTAGTATTTCAATATTGGGGGAAGATGTTCAGGTCGATATAAATCCTGCGGATTTTCGATATATGCTACGCACTGGATATACCGCTTTGCGGTTCGATATGCCTGCGGGCGAGGAGGCTTTATATCATATCGAATGGGCGGTGCGCCCATATATCGAGTTTTGCATAGCAAAACATATCGACACTTTTACCCCCCGCTTTTAAGACAATGTCAGTAATTTAAGGATCGCAGTACCGAAAACCGTGTCATCCTGAGCGACCAACGGGAGTCGAAGGATCTTCGTACCGATTGTTCTCTAAGACGATTTGCTAATGCGTAGATTCCTCCACGCGCTTCGCTTGGTCGGAATGACACCCTTTGTCCATGGTACGGCTTAAGTTAGCGACATTGGTGCCCATATTTGTTGTGTTAGGAGAATGATTTATGGTAAAGCATATTGTATTGTATACATTAAAAGAAGGCGTGGATAAGCAGCAGGCTGTTGCGATCATCCGTGAAAGCTTAGAGCCACTGGTGGGCGTGATCCCGGGACTTGTCAGTATGCAGATCCGTGGGGCTTATCAGGGCGGTATGGATTATGCGCTGTATTCGGAGTTTGAAAGCCGGGAAGCGCTGGCGGCCTATGCCCAGCATCCGGCACACCAGGAAGCCAAGACCCACTTCTGGCATTTCCTGGATAACCGCTACTGCGCGGACTTTGATGTGTGATATAGGTAAAAGGCTTCTCCTGAAGTAAATGCTGATTAAATTGAAAAAAAATTTTGTAGGGGTCGATGCCCACATCGACCCGGCGAAAAAGATTACGATTTTATACGAACTTTCGGCGATATCGTAACTTTTTTATGAGGGCCGATGTGGGCATCGGCCCCTACAGATCTAAAAAATGAATTAATCATTGGTTACTGGAGGACAAACTGTCACCGAAGGTGACTGATGAGGTGTGTGGCAGGCAGTCGCTATGAAAGAAAGCTTTTGGCGAAATGCTGGTGCGGTAACACCTCATCCGGCCCTGCGGGCCACCTTCTCCTCCAGGAGAAGGCTTTTTTAGATATTACAAGGTAGTAGGGGCGATTCTTGAATCGCCCGCGGGCAGTTGCCCCTATATCCGCAGAATATAGATAATTGCATAAAAATAATGCCACACCGTTTTTCTTCTTCACCGGTGTGGCAATGCTTATTTATTCCGTTTAGGGTTGGAGGTCAGTCCTAAAAGATAGTCGGTAGAAACATCGTACAGAGCGGAAAGCTTGATCAGAATATCCGTGGGAATATCCCGTTGACCTAATTCATAGTTGCTGTAAACCTGCTGTGAACAGCATAAATACTCAGCTACTTGTTTTTGCTTCCAGTCGTGGTCTTCCCGCAAATCACGGATGCGTCGATACATAAAAACACCCCGTAGGGTAGGATACCACACCGCAATTTGTTGTATTGACATTTACCGCAAAATGCAGTAATATATATTTATAGGAGGTAATATTATGTTTAGTTTTAAAAACGTAGGAAAAGAAATCAAAGCTTACGCAGAAGTTATAGGATATATTTTATTTTGTTCATTTTGTATATTGGCATTTGCAGTTTTAGTATGTAGTATTATTGCATTTAATAATGATGAAGTTGGTTTGGGATTCTTGCTATTATTGGTCTGCGGTGTGATTGCTGCATTAGGCTATCTAGCTGCTCGACTTACAATTATGTTTACATACGGATATGGAGAATTAATTGAAAACAGCAGCATCATAGTTGATTCATTAAAAAATAATAATCATCCAAATCAGGATTTAGTTTCAGATTCTTCTGTTAAGCAGGTTCAAAACCCTGTGGAAAGTGGAAAACAATCTCCTGTATGGCAATGTTCCTGCGGAAGAAGAAATGGCAACTATGTTACGACCTGTCCCTGTGGTTTAAGAAAAAGAGATGTGCTGAACCCCAATGCAGATCAATCGGGAAAACCTATTTACGAAAATGAAGAATATATCAAGTGTCCTAAATGCAATACCGTCCAGTTAAAGGGAAGAAAAATCTGCTTCCAATGTGGACTTAAGTTTGAAAACTGATACATAAGGCCCTTTCCGGCAGCCCAAGGGCTTCCGGAGAGGGTTGTTTTCTGTTGGAAATCTTTCGTTAGAAGCCGTAGTAACACCGCTGTAAGTGTAATGTCACTAAGTAAAGGAGAGAAGTATCGACTACAGTGTCATTCTGAGCAAGCGAAGCGCGTCGAAGAATCTACGCATAATCGGTTCTGTTTAAGATTTAATCAGTGCGAGGATCTTTCGACTCGCTGCGCTCGCTCAAGATGACACGAATTTCGATACTGCATTCTTTAGCCTAATGACATTGCCGGGGACGGGTGTCCCTACACATTTTTTGAAAAATGTAAAATTTTAGGGAGCATTGCGTAAATTGCAATGCTCCCTATTTATGCGACACGGGTCTGTAAGCCGGGTTCTGTTATAGACAGTCATCTATCTAAACCCAAAATTGCTCGTGGGTTTCAGCCGCCTCCTCGAAGTGGTCGGGCAAACCATATACTTCTCCACGGCGTTGCTCCGGATAGAGTTTACATCGTAAAACCTATGTCCCCATAGGCCGGGTGCGCTCTTACCGCACCTTTTCACCCTTACCTCACCTTGCCGACGGATCGGTAGGTCGAGGCGGTATATCTCTGTTGCACTTGTCCTGGGGTCACCCCCGGCGGGCGTTACCCGTTATCCTTGCCCTTTGGAGCCCGGACTTTCCTCACCCGGATCCCGTTGGGGATCCGGCCGCGACTGTCCGACCCGGTCGCCACCATATTGTACTTCATAGAGCTTTGATTGTCAAATATCTTGCAAAATCTTTTGTAAAAGGATATACTGTGTATAGAACGATGAATAAAGCAGTAAAGAAGAGGGAAAGCTATGAAAATCCATTATGATGAATATTTCCGCGGTCTGAAAGGGAAGAAGATCCTGGTGATGGGTCTTGGTGTGAGCAACCGTCCGCTGGTGCGGATGCTGCTTTCCTACGGCTGTGATGTGACCGGCTGCGACAAAACACCCCGGGAACAGTTTGATGATGAATTAAAGGAATTGGAAGCCCTGGGCTGCAAAATGAAGGTAGGCGCTTCCTATTTGGAAGATCTTTCCGCAGAGCTGGTGTTCCGCACACCCGGTATGCACCCGGATATTCCGGCGCTGAAGGCGCTTCGTGAAAAGGGAGCAGAGGTCACCAGTGAGATGGAAGCCTTTTTCACAGTGTGCCCCTGTACGATTTTGGCAGTGACCGGCTCGGACGGAAAGACTACCACGACCACACTGATCTCTGAAATGCTGAAGGCCTCCGGTAAAACCGTTTGGCTGGGCGGCAATATCGGTACGCCCTTGCTGCCCCTTATTGACAAAATCAGCGAAAATGACTGTGCGGTGGTGGAGCTCAGCTCCTTCCAGCTGATGGATATGCACCACAGCCCCCATATCGCGGTGGTCACCAATTTAGCCCCCAATCATTTGGACGTCCACAAGGATATGGACGAGTACATTCAGGCGAAGGTCAATCTGTTCCGCTATCAGAAGGAAAATGATATTCTCATCGTCAATGCGGATAATGATATTACATCCGGCTTTAAAGGAAACGGCGATACCCGCTATTTTTCCTATTCCGGCAAGGTCAAATCCGGCACCCATCTGGAGGGGGATATGATCTACCGGGGCAATACGCCGGTGCTGGATAAAAAGGAGATCGTGATCCCTGGCGAGCACAATGTGGAAAACTATATGACCGCCATTATGGCGGTAGATGGTCTGGTGGAGGACGATGTGATCCGTCAGGTAGCCCGCAGCTTTGGCGGTGTGGAGCATCGCATCGAATTTGTCCGGGAAGTCGGTGGCGTTCGTTATTATAACGATTCCATCGCGTCCTCGCCCACCCGTACCATTGCCGGTTTAAAAAGCTTCCCCCAAAAGGTGATCCTGCTTGCCGGCGGCTATGACAAGAAGATCCCCTATGATGTGCTGGGTCCCCACGTTTGTGAGCATACCAAGGCGGTGTATCTGTGCGGCGCTACGGCGGAAAAGATCCGTCAGGCGGTGGAAAGCGCGCCCCGGTATCAGCCCGGCTGTCCGGAATTGATCGACTGTGCGGATCTGGCAGATGCCACAAAGAAGGCGGCGGCAGATGCAAAAGCCGGCGATGTGGTGCTGATGAGCCCTGCCAGTGCGTCCTTTGACCAGTTTAAAAATTTTGAAGTCCGGGGAAGGTATTTTAAGCAGCTCGTAAAGGAGTTATAATAATGGATGTTTCCAAAGTAACCGGTGCAGCCCGGAAGCTGTTGAAATTAAAATACTGCGGCGCGGTGATCGTGGCGGCAGGCAGCGCCTCCCGGATGCAGGGTATTGATAAGGTGATGGCAGAGCTGGACGGCGTGCCCATCATTTTAAGAACTGTGCAGACCTTTCAAAACTGCGATGCCATCAAGGAGATCGTGGTGGTGACCCGTCCGGATCTGATCGTGCCCATTATGGGTCTGTGTAAAAACTGTCCCAAAGTCAAGGCAGTTGTGGCAGGCGGTGCGGACCGGGCAGAATCTGTCCATTTGGGTATGAACGCCCTGTCAAACAAGGTCAAGCTGGTGGCAATTCAGGACGGCGCCCGTCCGCTGATCTCTGAAGCAGTCATTGACCGGACTGTCCGGGCAGCCCATACCTATGGCGCAGCCGCGCCGGTGATTCCTGTTAAGGATACCGTGAAGGTGGTACAGGGCGGCACAGTCACCGCCACACCGGACAGAAAACACTTGCGGGCTGTGCAGACCCCACAGGTGTTTGACTTTGATCTTTTGCGTGGAGCTTTGAAAAAAACCGCCGAGGACGGGGTTGCCATTACAGACGACTGCTCTGCTGTGGAGTATATAGGCTTTACGGTGAAAACCGTGGAGGGCGATGAACGGAACATCAAGGTGACCACACCGATGGATCTGAAAATTGCCCAACTGCTTTTGAAGTAACCGCTTGAAGAAAATCGTCTGCGGTTATTAGCGGATCTTTTGCCCCAACTTTTCAGTTTAGAAAACTTGAAATACATATAGTATTCCTGCGTTTTCTGAACTTTAATTTGCGCCAAAATCTCTCGCTACTAATTCTTGCCGATTTAATTATCGGTTACTGGAGGAAATGAAATGAGAATTGGACACGGATACGATGTGCATCGGCTGGTGGAATGCCGGGATCTGATATTGGGCGGCGTGACAGTTCCTTTTGAAAAGGGACTTTTGGGTCACTCAGACGCGGATGTGCTGACCCACGCGGTGATGGATGCGCTTTTAGGCGCTGCCGGTCTGGGCGATATTGGAAAACTGTTTCCCGATACGGATATGAGCTACAAAGGCATTTCTTCGATGGTGCTGCTTGACCGGGTAGGGGAGAAGCTGAAGGAAAAAGGCTACCGGGTGGGCAATATCGATGTAACGATGATCGCCCAAAGACCGAAGCTGAAGGATCATATTCCCCAAATGCGGGAAAATATCGCCAATGTATTGAAGATCGATGTGAGCCGTGTGAATGTAAAAGCCACCACAGAGGAGCAGCTGGGCTTTACCGGCGACGGCTCCGGTATGGCCTGCCACGCCGTCTGTTTACTTGAGGAATAAGCGGAAGGCTCCCCTCGAAGGGGAGCTTTTGCTTTAGCGCAACACTTTTGTCGAAAAGCAGAACAAAAAAACCCTTCCGGACATAAATTGTTCCGGGAGGGTTTTTTATGGATTATTGTTTCATCACCTTTCGCTCGGTAACACCGGCGCAAAGGGCAGAGAGCATCCTGCGGCATACAGGCATTGAATGTAACCTGCAAAGAACACCCCGTTGGATGGAGGAACAGGGCTGCGGCTACAGCTTGCGGCTGCGTCACGCCTACGCGGCGGAAGCGCGGGCAGTGCTGAAGGAGCAAGGCGTCAGTTACCGCAAGATCTATCTGCGCCGTGAAAACGGCAGCTTTGAGGAGATGCGGTTATGATCTATCTGGATAACGGGGCAACATCCCTGCATAAGCCGCCCCAGGTAGCACGCAGGATGGCCTGGGCAACGCAGCACTGCGCCAATCCGGGAAGGGGCGGCTACCCGTCATCCATGCTGGCAGCCAAAACGGTTTATCAGTGCAGGGAAACGGCATCGGCGCTGTTTGATTGCCAGCCGGAGCAGGTGGTATTTACAGCAAACTGTACCCACGGCCTGAATTTAGCCATCCACAGCCTGGTGAAGCCCGGTGACCGGGTAGCCGTTACCGGCTTTGAGCATAACGCGGTGGTCAGACCCTTGTATGCCCGCAAAGCTGAAATGGTCGTAGCGGGACAAAAGCTTTTTGACTGGGCAGACACGTTGGAGCGGTTTGAAAAGGCGCTGAAAAGCGGCGTTTCCGCAGCGGTGTTTACCCATTGCTCCAATGTGTTCGGCTATATTCTGCCTGTGGAGGAAATGGCGGCGTTATGTAAACAATATCAGGTGCCGTTTATCATTGATGCCGCCCAATCCGCCGGGGTTCTTCCCGTGCGTTTGGAAAAAACCGGGGCGGCGTTTATTGCCATGCCCGGGCACAAGGGACTGCTGGGTCCTCAGGGCACGGGCATCCTGCTGTGCAACTATACACCAAAGGCTTTATTGCAGGGCGGCACAGGCACGGATTCTATAAACCGGCTGATGCCAACACAAACACCGGAGGCGCTGGAAGCGGGTACGGTCAATGTGCCGGGGATCGCGGGACTGTGCGCCGGCTTGCAATGGGTGAAAACTGTCGGTACTGAAAATATATATTGCCGGGAAAGGCAAGCGGCAGAGCGCTGCGCCAGAGGCTTGGAAAGCTTGGGCTATACAGTTTTTTATGGGGATCATCAAGGGGGAACGGTTTCTTTTTTGGGGCACGAAGACCCGGAGGAGATCGCAATGCAGCTGGGACAAAAGGGGATCGCCGTCCGGGCAGGTCTGCACTGTGCGCCGTTGGCACACGAAAGCGCCGGTACGCTCCAAACGGGAACTGTCCGGGTCAGCTTCGGTCACGATGCTACCTGCCGGCAGGCAGACCGATTTTTGGAATGTATGTCTGCCCAAAGATCCTGATGTACAAAATGAAGGAAAGTTCCGCAGAATTTTCCTTCATTTTTTACTTTTTTGCTCTTGCCATTGGGTAGCAAATCCGTTATAATGAAGAGAATAATAGGGTGACTATGCCATAAAGAGAAAATTGGGTTACATAACAACACGAAAAATTGAAGGTCGGAGGGCGCTTATGGAATATTTGCAGACATTTATAGAACAGTTTTCCGGAATGAAGTGGTCGGATTATCTGGACATCGTTGTGGTTGCCTGTCTGATCTATTGGTTACTCCCGCTGCTGCGCAGCACCGGCACTGCACGGGTCGCCCGGGTGGTGGTGGCAGTTGTGGTGGTATCGTGGCTGACAGAGCTTTTGAATTTGCACACACTGAACTACATCCTGTCGCAGGTGCTGACTGTCGGACTCATCGCCATCGTTATTCTGTTCCAGCCGGAGCTTCGCCGGATCATTGACCATATGAGCAACGTGCAGCTGAAAAAGCTGCTGGATCCCCAGCAGGCGGATGAGCAGATATTGCCCACCATCAGGCAGACGGTCAGTGCCTGCGAGGAAATGAGCAAGGAACGGATCGGCGCGTTGATCGTATTTGCCCGGGACAGCCATATGGAGCAGTATTCCAAGACCGGCACCATTATTGATGCCCAGTCCTCTGATCAGCTGATCCGCAATATTTTCTTCCCCAAGGCCGCCCTTCACGACGGCGCGATGATCATTCAAAACGGTCGTGTTTTGGCAGCCGGCTGTGTGCTTCCTCTTTCTGAGAGCAACCGGCTTCACGCGGATCTGGGCACCCGCCACAGAGCGGCTGTGGGTATGAGTGAGGCTACTGATGCAGTGATCGTGGTGGTTTCTGAGGAGACCGGTGTGATCTCCGTAGCAGTTGGCGGTATGCTGAAGCGTCATTTGGCACCCCAAACTCTGGAAAAGCTGCTGCGTGCAGAGCTGTGCCGCGAAACGGATCAGAAAAACAATAAACAGAACCTTCTGCAAAGACTGCAGAGCATTATAAAAATGAGTAAGGGAGGGGACAGCAAGTGACCCAGGAACAGCCGAAGAAAAATATGCTGACACGCAAATTGCTGATGGCACTGCTGTCCGCGGTGATCGCTCTGGCAATGTGGGCCTATGTGGTTACGGTGGTAGGACCTGAGTATGAGGAAACCTTTACGGACATTCCGGTTACCTTCCAGCGGGCCTCCTATTTGGAGGAGAAGAATCTGATGCTTCTGAATCAGGAAACCACCTATGTGACACTGGAACTGTCCGGCAACCGTTCAGATCTGAAAAAGCTCAGCAGCGCCAATATTTCTGTAACTGTAGACCTTTCAAAAATAGACGATCCCGGTACTACATTGGTGCGTTACGATGTGGCGTATCCTGCCAATGTTGCCAGTGATGCCATTACGGTGCAAAACCGTAATCCCTCCGGTGTGTCTTTGGTAGTTGTGCGGCGCGGTTCAAAAAATGTGCCCATAGAGGTGGATTTTACCGGAACGATGCCAGAGGATTTTATCAAAGAAAAGCCCACATTGGAGATGGAGAGCATCAGTATTTCCGGACCGGAGGATGTGGTAAACAAGATCCACTCTGCCCGGATCCAAATCGAACTGACCCAGGAGAGCACCACCACGATCACCGGTGAATATACCTACACACTTTGCGATGAAGACGGTCAGCCGGTAGATGCCAAGTATATCGAGATCTCCGGCGAGGAAGCGGAAACAGTTTCCGTCACCGTGGAGATCAAGCGTGTAAAGGAAGTACCGCTGACTTTGGGCATTACAGCCGGTGGCGGCGCAACCGAGGAAAACAGCTCTATCGTGATCGACCCGAAGACCATTTTGGTGTCCGGCAGTGAAGAACTTTTGGCAGATCTGGAAAATGTGCAGATCGGTCAGATCGATCTGGGCACCATTCTGGAGGATACTGTTTTGACCTTCCCCATTGAAACGCCTGAGGGTATCACCAATGAAACGGGCATTGCGGAAGTGACAGTGACCATTTCCTTCCCGGATCTGATCACGCAGGAATTCTCTGTGACCCAGTTTGTAGCTAAGAAAGTACCTACCGGCTTTGTGGGCACGGTTTCCACAAGAGAGCTGGTGGTGCGTATCCGTGGCAGCAGATCGGTGATTGAAGCATTGACAGCCGAGGATATTACAGCTACAGCGGACTTTACCGGAGTGGAAGCTGGCAGCCAGCGGCTGGATGCCACCATTACCATTAAGGGTAATCCGGCAGATGCCGGCGCCATAGGTACATATACCGTTCTTGGTTTGGTAGAAGAAGTACCGGAAACCACAGAGGCAGAATAAAAAAACACAAAGGAGAGCATAACCTTGATAAAGAGTATGACCGGCTACGGCCGGGCGGTAGAAACGGTAAACGGCCGGGAATTTACAGTGGAGCTGCGCTCCGTCAATAACCGGTATCTGGATTGCTCTGTACGGCTGCCCCGGATCCTTTCATTTGGTGAAGAAGCAGTAAAACAGGCGGTAAAGGCTTCTGTTTCCAGAGGCAAGGTGGATGTATTCATTTCCGTGCGCAGTGAATGCGGCGATGAAGTACAGGTCGCCCTGAATGAATCGGTTCTGAAGGGCTATTTGGATGCCATGCACCGGATGGTGGATGAATTTGGTGTCCGGGATGATATCCAGGTATCTGTGGTATCACGGATGCCGGAGGTGTTCCAGATCGAAAAGCCCCAGGTGGATGAGGAGCAGCTTCTGAATGATCTGATGGCTGTCCTCCATCAGGCGCTGAAAAGCTACGATGAAATGCGCAGCACCGAGGGTAAGGCTCTGGAGCAGGATCTGCGAACCCGGGGCAATACCATTTTGGACTATGTATCCTTGGTGGAGCAGGGCAATGCCCAAACCGTCGTCGATTACCGCACCCGATTGGAAAATAAGCTCCGGGAGGTGCTGGAAAACACCGCAATTGATGAAAGCCGTATTCTGACGGAAGCTGCCATATTCGCGGATAAGGTGGCAGTGGACGAAGAAACGGTCCGCTTAAGAAGTCACATCCAGCAGATGAATACTATGCTGACCACCGGCGGTGCGGTCGGCAGAAAGCTGGACTTTTTACTGCAGGAGATGAACCGGGAAGCTAATACCATCGGCTCTAAGTGTACGGATGTGAATTTGGCAAGGATCGTTGTGGACATTAAGGCAGAATTAGAGAAGATCAGGGAACAGACACAGAATATAGAATAAGAGGGCATATGAAACTGATAAATATAGGTTTTGGAAGTATGATCGCTCCCGGGCGTGTATTGACGGTTCTTGAACCGGAGTCAGCCCCCATCAAGCGTGTGATTCAGGAGGCAAAGGAACGGGGAATGCTGATCGATGCCTCCTACGGAAGAAAGACCCGCAGTGTGATCCTGATGGACACGGATCACGTGATCCTGTCCGCCCTGACCCCGGAAGCATTGGCTGCCCGGTGGAATGAAGGGAAGGAGGCGCAGATCGATGGGTAAAGGTAAACTCTTTGTGATCTCCGGTGCATCCGGTGTAGGCAAAAGCACGGTGCTGGCAAAGGTGATAGAAAAGCGGCCTGACCTGCAGTTTTCCGTATCCGTCACCACCAGAAAGCCCCGTCCCGGTGAGCAGGACGGTGTGCAGTACTACTTCGTATCCAAGGATCAATTCCGGGATATGATCAACCAGCATTTGTTTGTGGAATACGATGCCCATATGGACAATTTCTACGGTACGCCCAAGCGGCAGCTGGAGGAAAAGCTGGAAAAGGGCGACGTGCTTTTAGACATCGAACCCAACGGCGCATTTGCGGTGAAAAGTGTCCGACCTGATGCGGTGCTGATCTTTATCGCGCCGCCCTCTGTGGACGTTGTGGAGCAGCGGCTGCGTAACCGTGGTGACACCCCGGAGGATCAGATCGCTCTGCGCCTGGAACGGGCCAACTGGGAAATGGAGCAGAGTAAGCGCTATAACCATATTGTGATCAACGACCAGGTGGATGCCTGCGCCGAAGAAATGTTAAAAATTATTGCCCAAGAGGCAGATTGAAAATGGAGGAAATTGATATGTTGTACCCCCCTGTAGCAGATATGCTGAAGAATGTGAGCAGCCGTTATCTTTTGGTGAATGTGGTGGCCCAGCGGGCACGGCAGATCGCCAGTGAGGCAGAGGAATATCAGGAAGAGCTGACAGAAAAGCCGGTGACCATCGCCATCCGTGAGGTGGCAGAGGGCAAGCTGACAGCATCCTTAAAGGACGAATACAAGAACTGATAAAAAAGAAAAATAAAAGGAGGGGCTTTATGATCGCAAAAATTGCTGTAAGCGCGGCTAATTTTGCCATTGATAAGCCCTATTCCTATGTAATTCCGGAGGGGCTGCAAATTCAGCCCGGCATCCGGGTCACGGTACCCTTTGGCAGAGGAAACCGGCTGTGTGAAGGCGTGGTGCTTTCCGTAGAAGAGGGCGACCCCGCTGATTTGAAGGCAGTGACAGAGGTTCTGGATGAAACACCGCTGCTGAGCGATACGATGCTGCGACTGGCGGCGTTTCTGCGCACCCGGTGCTATTGCAGCTTTTATGATGCCATCCGGGCGATGCTGCCGGCAGGCTTGTGGTTTAAAACCTCCGAGCATTACAGCCTGACGGAGGACAGAAGCTGGAAAGAAAAAAACTTGCGGCAAAAGGACGCGCTGGCCATCTTGAAAATAATGGATGACAGCGGCGGCACCGGTGACGGTGAAATTCTGCGCACAGCCATCTCCGATGAACAGGCTTATGAAAAAGCCATCAGTTATCTGCTTTCCAAAAAGTGGATCAAAGCCCATCAGGAGCGGATCCGGAAGGTGGGCGACAAGACTGAAAAAATCGCCACTCTGGCATCCTCTCAGGAGGAAGCCTTGGAATACGCCGCCGGCAGACCCCGATCCGCTGTGCTGCAGCGCAGTGTTTTGGAAACCATCTGCAGTGTGGGCAGCGCTTCTGTAAAGGAGCTTTGCTATTATACCGGCGCCAAGCCTTCCACTGTGAAGCGGCTGGAGGAGTTGGGCTATCTGCGCTTGTGGGACAGGCAGGTTTTGCGCTGCCGGAGCATCAAGCCGGCAGACGTGGAAAAACCGCTGATCCTCAATCAGCAGCAGCAAAAGGCCTATGAAGGGCTATATGAGCAGATGGGGCAGACCCAGCCCGGCGCGGCGCTTTTGTACGGTGTGACCGGCTCCGGAAAGACCCAGGTTTATATCAAGCTGATACAAAGCTGTTTGGATATGGGCAGGCAGGCGGTGCTTTTAGTACCGGAAATTGCTTTGACACCGCAGCTTTTGTCCCTGCTTGCGGCCTGGTTTGGCGATACTGTTGCGGTGCTGCACAGCTCTTTGCCTGCCACAGAGCGGTATGACCAGTGGAAACGGGTTCGCACGATGGAAGCAAAAGTTGTGGTGGGTACTCGCTCTGCGGTATTTGCCCCTTGCCAAAACTTAGGTCTTATGATCCTGGATGAGGAACAGGAGCACTCTTACAAATCAGAAAATTCACCCCGCTACAATGCAAAAGAAGTGGCTTTGTGGCGTGGTTTAAAAGAAAACGCCCTGGTGGTGATGGGCTCTGCCACACCGTCAGTGGAAACAATGTATCAGGCAAAGACCGGCGCTTACCGGCTGTATACCTTGACCCAGCGCTTTGGCGGCAGAGCACTGCCGGACGTGCGGATCGTGGATATGAAGGAAGATGTGAAGCAGGGCAATGACAGCGCCCTGAGTTATTTCCTGCAGGATGCTTTGCGGCAGACCGCAGACAGCGGCAGACAGACGGTTTTGTACTTGAATCGCCGTGGCAACAGCCGCGCTGTTGTTTGCGTGGATTGCGGTGAAGCACCGGAATGTCCCCGCTGCAGTGCCAGACTGACCTACCATTCTGCCAATGAACGGCTGATGTGCCACTATTGCGGCTATTCCCAGCCTGCCCCTAACCGGTGTCCCCGGTGCGGTGGTCCGGTGAAGCGTGTTGGCACGGGCACCCAAAAGGTGCAGCAGGAGCTGCAGGCGCTGTTTCCGGATATGGCAGTTGACCGGATGGATGCGGATACGGTCAGTGCCGCCCATACCCACGAGCAGATCTTTGAGCATTTTCAGAAAGAAAATGTTCCGGTGCTTTTGGGTACACAGATGGTTGCAAAAGGACTGAATTTTCCCAATGTGACCTTAGTGGGCGTGCTGGATGCGGACTTGGGTCTTTATAACGACAGCTTCCGTGCCCACGAAACCACCTTTAATATGCTGACCCAGGTGGTGGGCCGTGCCGGTCGGGGTGATGCGCCCGGCAGCGCGGTGATCCAGACCCTTGTACCGGAGCATCAGGTGATCCAGCTTGCTGCCAGGCAGGACTATGAGGGCTTTTACGATATGGAGATCGGTATGCGTCAGGCTTTGGAATATCCGCCCTTTGCGGATGTGACGGTGGTGACCTTTACCGGTCAGGATGAAGCCCGTGTTCTGCGGGGCGCGGCAAAATTCCGGGAGAGTCTGGGCGCACTTCTGAAAGATCCCCGGTATAATGATAGTCAGTTTACATTATTGGGACCGGCACCCTGTCCGGTGCCGAAGATCAACTATAATTTCCGTTACCGGCTGACCCTGAAATGCCGCTTAGATCCGGCAATACGCAATCTTTTGGGACATCTGCTGCGGCAGTTCAGTCAGGATCGGGAAAACCGGACTGTATCGGCTTTCATCGATGTGAACGGATTTGATTGAGAGGTTTGGAAAATGGCACTTAGAAAAATTTTGACTGCGCAGGAGCCTGCACTGCATAAAGTGTGCAGACCTGTCACAGAATTTGATAAAAAGCTGCACACCCTTTTGGATGATATGCGTGAGACTTTGATCGATTCCGAGGGTGTAGGTCTTGCGGCACCCCAGGTTGGCATTTTGCGCCGTGTGGTGCTGGTGGACAACGGGGAGGAAATCTTAGAGCTGATAAACCCGGAGCTTTTGGAAACCGATGGGGAACAGGTGGGCGCGGAAGGCTGCCTGAGTGTTCCCGGTAAATACGGTCTTGTGAAGCGGCCTTTCTATGCAAAGGTACGGGCCCAGGATCGGAACGGTCAGTGGTTTGAGTGTGCGGGCAAGGAATTGACTGCCCGGTGCTTCTGCCACGAGATCGACCATCTGGACGGTATCATCTACACGGAAGTGATGGAAAGATACCTGACAGAGGAAGAATTGTATGGAGAAGATGAATAATGCGTGTTGTTTTTATGGGAACGCCGGACATTGCGGCGACCTGTCTTGAAAAGCTACTGGCAGAAAAGTTTGATGTAGTGGGCGTATACACCCAGCCGGACAGACCGAAAAACCGGGGAATGAAGCTTGCTTTTTCGCCGGTGAAGGAAGTGGCGGTAGCACACGGTATTCCTGTTTTTCAGCCGGAAAACTTCCGTGAGGAGGAAGCGGTGGAGCAGCTGCGGCAGCTGCAGCCGGATGTGGTGGCTGTGGTGGCTTACGGGCGGATCCTGCCCCAAAAGGTCTTAGATATTCCGGTATTGGGCTGCATCAACATCCACGCAAGCTTATTGCCTGCCTACCGGGGCTCTGCGCCCTATCAGTGGGCGGTGCTGGATGGCTTGACGGAAACCGGCGTAACGGCAATGTATCTGTGCCGGGAAATGGATGCCGGCGATATGATCGATACGGCTAAAACAGCTATCGGACCTGATGAAACCGCCGGTCAGCTTTTGGACCGCTTGGCGGTGCTGGGCGCTGACCTTTTGGATAAGACCCTTCGCGCTATCCAAAACGGTACGGCTACCCGTACCCAGCAGGATCACAGCAAGGCTACCTACGCGCCAATGCTGGATAAAACAATGGCGGCTATGGATTTTACAAAAACCGCGCAGGTGCTGCATAACCACGTCCGGGGTATGAATCCCTGGCCTGTGGCAACGATGGAGCTGCAGGGCAAGCGGTTTAAGGTTTATGAAACCGCAGTGTTGGATGAAAATACCGATGCAGCCCCCGGTACAGTACTGGAGCTGACCAGGAAGGGGCTTAAAATTGCCTGCGGTCAGGGCGTGATCGAGATCCGTACCTTGCAGGCGGAAGGCGGCAAGCGGATGGCTGCACCGGATTATTTCCGGGGTCATCCTTTGGAGCTTGGCTGATGGGCGCCCGTGAAACGGCGCTGAATGTGCTGATCGCCTGCCGGAAAGAACAGGCCTGGTCCAACGGTATTCTGAAAGCCTATGTAAGCCGTGACCGTTTAGACCGCCGGGAAGCAGCGCTGGCAGCAAGACTGTGCTACGGTGTGCTGCAAAATTCTATAAAGCTTGACTTTTATTTGCAGCAGCTTTTGACCGGACGGCTGAAGGATCTGCATCCTGCGGTGCGTGATATATTACACTTGGGACTGTACCAGCTGATGGAAACGGATAAGATTCCCGATTCTGCGGCAGTCAATGAGTCAGTTTCTTTGGCGAAGAAGTACTGTCCCAAGGTGAAAAACGCACCGGGACTGGTCAATGCGGTGCTGCGCAGTGCCATCAGAAATAAGGATACGCTTTCTCAGCCGCAGACTCTTTGGCAGAAATACAGCCATCCTGAGAATTTAGTGGCGCTGCTGCGGGCTTATGTGGGGGAAGAAAAGCTGGAAAAAATGCTGCAGGCAAACAACGGCGCCCCCAGTACTTATGCCCAGGTCAATACCTTGCGTACAGACCGGCAGCTGCTTAAAGAGGAACTGGAGCGCTCCGGTGTGACAGTGCAGCTGCATCCCTGGCTGAAGGATTGCCTGATCTTGTCAGATACGGGCAATTTGGAAAAGCTGGAAGCCTTTCAAAATGGGCTTTTTTATATTCAGGACCCGGCGGCAAAGCTCAGTGTTATGTGCGCCCAGCTTCCCCAAAACCCCATCCGGATCCTGGACTGCTGTGCCGCACCCGGCGGAAAATCCTTTGCCGCGGCTATTGCCACAGCAGGGCAGGGGCAGATCCAGTCCTGTGATATTCACCGGCATAAAGCACAGCTTATTGAAAAAGGCGCTCAGAGATTGGGCTTTGAAAATATTTCCGCTGATGTCTATGATGCCTCTGTCCAAAATCCTGAGTGGGTAGGGCAGATGGATGCGGTGATCGCAGACGTGCCCTGCTCCGGTTACGGCATCATCCGTAAGAAACCGGACATCCGCTACAAAGACCCGGATACGATGAATCAGCTTCCCGCTTTGCAGCTGGCGATTCTGTGCAATCAGGCATCCTATGTGAAACCCGGGGGCGTGCTGATGTATTCCACCTGCACCTTGGTGCGTCGGGAGAATGAAGGCGTTGTTGAAAAGTTTTTGAAGCAAAATCCTGATTTTTACATTGAAAAACTGAATTTACCGGATATTTTTCCGGAAAATGAAACCGGGATGCTGACCCTGGTGCCCGGTGAGTACGATACCGACGGCTTTTTTATCTGCCGTCTGCGGAGAAAATTATGAAGCAACTAAAGTCTATGACCGTTCAGGAGATCGGCGCGATCCTAAAGGATCTGGGGCAGCCCCCGTTTCGTGCAAAGCAGGTGTTCTCCTGGCTCCATAAGGGCGTGGCATCCTATGAGGAGATGACCAATCTGCCCCAGAGTCTGCGAACGGTTTTGGCAGAAAAATACCCTCTTTACGTTCCACAGGTGCTGCGCAAGCAGGAATCCCAAAAGGACGGCACCATCAAATACCTGTGGCGTTTGGAGGACGGCAACTGTGTAGAAACGGTGCTGATGCGCTATCACTACGGCAATTCTGTTTGCATTTCCACAGAGGTGGGCTGCAAGATGGGCTGTGCCTTCTGCGCATCCACCCGGGCAGGCTTTGTCCGGCAGCTTGCGCCCAGCGAAATGCTGGATCAGGTGCTGTTTACCCAGCTGGATTCCGGTCAGCCCATCTCCCACATTGTGCTGATGGGCATCGGTGAGCCGCTGGATAACTTTGATAATGTGATGCGGTTTTTGGAGCTGGTCAATCACCCGGAGGGGATGAACATCTCTATGCGTCACATCAGCCTGTCCACCTGCGGTCTTGTGCCGATGATCGATGCGCTCTCTGAGCGTCAGCTGCAGCTGACACTGTCCATATCCCTGCACGCACCAACTGATCAGGTGCGCAGTACCATTATGCCGGTGAACAATGCCTATCCCATAGGGGAGCTTTTGGATGCCTGTCGGCGGTATTACCAAAAAACAGGCCGGCGGATATCCTTTGAATACGCAATGATCCACGGGGTCAACGATTCCCCGGAGGATGCCCGGACACTGCTGAAGCGGCTGAAGGGAATGAGCGCCCATATGAACCTGATCCCCTTAAACTATGTGGAAGAAAGCCCCTTAAAGCCCAGTACAAAGCAGGCGGTGGCGGTGTTCCAGAAGATCTTGGAGGACGGGGGTATTCCGGCAACAGTCCGGCGTACCCTGGGCGGCGATATTGATGCTTCCTGCGGACAGCTCCGCAGAAACTTTGAAAACCGCTTGAAGAAAACCGACTGCGATTATTAGCGGATCTTTTGTTCCAACTTTTCAGTTTAGAAAACCCCAAATACACAAAGTATGTCTGCGTTTTCCAAACTTTAATTTGTAACAAAATCTCTCGCTACTTATACTTGCCGGTTTTCTTCAATCGGTTACTTTGAAAGGAGTTGATCAAAATGCAATATTGGTCTATGACGGACCCGGGCTGTGTCCGTACCAGCAATCAGGATGCCTTAGCTGTGGAACAATTGGATAAAAACACCCTTTTGTGTGTGGTATGCGACGGTATGGGCGGCGCCAAGTCGGGCAATGTTGCCAGTTCCCTGGCAGTAGAGGTATTTACCCAGGAGGTCAAGCGCAGCTGGGTTCCGGATATGGAGCCGGATATGTTGGATCAGATGCTGGAAAGCGCGGTAAAGCTTGCTAATTTTACGGTTTTTGATCAGGCTCAGCAAATTGAGGAATTTTCCGGAATGGGCACCACCTTGGTGGCGGTGCTGATCCAAAATAAATTTGCCACATTTGTGAATGTGGGAGATAGCCGTGCCTATAAGATCGATGCCGATGGCATTCAGCAGGTGACGGTGGATCATTCTTTGGTACAGATGATGGTGGACAGGGGAGAGCTGACCCCTGAACAGGCCCGGACATACCCGGGGAAAAACTTTATTACCCGTGCCGTGGGCACAGAATCCCTGACGGAGTGCGACATTTTCCACCGCCGTCTGGAGCGGGACGATTGCCTGCTTCTGTGCAGTGATGGCTTGAGCAATCTTTTGGACGATCAGGAGATCCTTTTTGAGGTTCTGCACGGATCGGATAAGCAGCAGTGCTGTCAGACCTTGGTGGACATTGTAAAAAAACGGGGCGCCCCGGACAATGTGACCTGTCTGATGGTGCAGCTGTAATTTCAGGCGAAAGGAGCTTACAGATGGATAAATACATAGGCCGTCTGCTGGACAACCGGTACGAGATCCTGGAAGTGATCGGTACCGGCGGTATGGCAGTCGTATATAAAGCCCGTTGTCATCGGCTCAATCGCCTGGTGGCAATAAAGATATTGAAAGACGATTTTTTGGAGGACGAGGATTTTCGCCGCCGTTTCCATGCGGAAAGTCAGGCGGTTGCGATGCTCAGTCACCCCAACATCGTTTCTGTATACGATGTTTCCACCTCCATTTCCATGGAAGCGGATTATATTGTGATGGAGCTGATCGAAGGCATCAGCCTGAAGCAGTATATGGAGAAAAAGGGCGTTCTGAATTGGAAAGAGACTCTGCATTTTGCAATGCAGATCGCGAAAGCTTTGGAGCACGCCCACAGCCGCGGTGTGGTTCACCGGGATATTAAGCCCCATAATGTGATGGTGCTGAAAAACGGCTCTGTGAAGGTGGCAGACTTTGGCATTGCCCGGATGATGTCCAAGGGTGATACCCTGACCAAGGAAGCTTTGGGCTCTGTACATTACATCTCACCGGAGCAGGCTAAGGGCGGCCGTGTGGATAACCGGTCGGATATTTACTCTTTGGGCGTCGTGATGTACGAGATGATGACCGGCAGACCGCCTTATGAGGGGGATTCTCCCGTGGCGGTGGCGATCCAGCATATCAATGGCGGCGCCATTATGCCCTCAGCGCTGAATCCCAATATCCCCGGCGGTATGGAGCAGATCATTATGAAGGCGATGGCTCACGATCTGAAGGATCGCTATACCACAGCTACCCAAATGCTGGTGGATATGGACGAATTCCGCAAAGATCCCACGCTGCTTTTTGATTACAATACACCGGCGCTGGATGAAGTGACCCGCTTGGGACGAACGACCCTGACCCTGGATACGGACAGTAAAAGCACTGCTGACCGGGTAGAGGAGAAGGTGGAAGCCCACCGCAAAAGCAGACAGGCGCAGAAGGAAGTCCAGACGGCAGCAGAAAAAAGAAGAAAAGAAGCCGCATCTGACGGACGGGGCAGCCGTGTGGCAACTGTTGCCATTATCGTTTGCTCCTTGGTGACGGTGATCGCTATTGCCGTATTTTTGCTTTTGCTGCTCAATGGCGGTTTGAGTACCACCCCCAAAACTGTGGAGATCCCTTATTTGGTGGGCAAATATTATGACGCGCTGCCGGATTACACCGGTGTGCAGATCTATGACAGCGGTAACTGGGTCTATGATTCAGAATATGAAGAAGGTCAGATCATCAAGCAAAATCCGGAGGCTGGTACCACTATGCCTTACGGAACAACGATTTATGTGACCATCAGCAAGGGTCAGGAGGAAATGCCCATCCAAATGCCCAATCTGCTGAAAATGACCCAAAATCAGGCAATGGAACAGCTGAACAATTTGGGATTGAGCCTGAATGTGGAGATCCTGGAAGAGCATAATGAAACCATTGCCGCCAATAAGATCATCAAAACAGAGCCGGCAGAGGGCACAGTTCTTTCTGCCGGGCAGACGGTGACTCTGACGGTCAGCCTGGGTACGCCCCCTGTGGGTGAGGGAACAGTCACCGGTCTTGTGGGCTTGAAGCTGGATATGGCTATTAATATTTTGACAGCCAACGGCTTTGCGTCCCCGGAGTATGAGCAGGTCTACAGCAATGAAGCGGTGGGCATCGTTGTTTCCCAGTCTGTGGAGAAGGGCGATAAAGTACCGCTGGATACAGTGATCTTCCTGGAGGTCTCTATGGGACCTGAGCCTACTACCGAGCCACCCACGGAGGAAACAACCGAGGAGCAGCCCCAGACGGCAGTTAAGGATGTGATCATCGACCTGAGCGATAAGATCGATGCTGAGGGCACATTGGTAACCGTGGTCCGTGAAGGTGAGGAGGTCTACAGAGCGGTGATCGATCCGGAAAACCCGGTCATCACCCTGACAGGACAGATCGGCAGCGGCACGGTGACCTACGAAGTCTATATCAACGATAGTGAAAATCCTGTATTCACAGAGGAGGTGCCATTCACGACGGATGGCTGATAGAAGAACCGGGCGAATCATTCGCTCAATAAGTGGTTTTTATGATGTACAGACACCCCAGGGCGTGGTGACCTGCCGGGGCAGAGGAAGCCTGCGGAAAAATCGGGAAAGCCCCCTGACCGGTGATATGGTGGATATTTCCGTGGAAAACGGAAAAGGTATGGTGGAGAGAATTTTGCCCCGCCGCAACCGTTTTATCCGTCCGGCGGTGGTCAATGTGGACGCACTGGTGGTATTTGCCGCCAATGTAAATCCGGTGACAGAGCCGTTTTTGATCGATCGGGTGGCGGCTATTGCCGGCGATCAGGAAGTGCCGGTGTATATCTGCATTAATAAGTGCGATTTAGACCCGGCAGAGGATTTGGCAAAGATCTATAAAAACGCAGGCTTTCCGGTGATCACTGCCAGTGCCGAGACCGGCGAAGGCGTGGAGGAATTGCGGCAGCTGCTTGCCGGTAAGCTTACGGCCTTTACCGGCAATACCGGCGTGGGAAAATCCAGTATGCTGAACCGGCTGTGTCCGCAGCTAAGGCTGGCAACCGGAGAGGTTTCGGAAAAGCTGGGCAGAGGACGGCATACCACCCGCCATGTGGAGCTCTATGCTTTGGGGGAGGATACCTATGTGGCAGATACCCCGGGCTTTGCCTCCTTTGATACGGAGCAGATGGATGTGATCCTGAAGGATAATTTGCAGTATGCCTTTGGAGATTTTGCCCCCTATTTGGGCAAATGCCAGTTCCACGATTGCGCCCACCGGGCAGAGCCGGGCTGTGCCGTACGTCTTGCGGCGGAAAACGGCAGCCTGGAAAAGACCCGGTATGACAGCTATTTGAAGCTGTACGAAAAATCAAGCTTGATCAAAGAATGGGAAGGAAAGTAGAATGAAGAATAAAGTCAATGTTCGATGGATGGCGCAAACAGCGCTGATGATCGCCCTGCTGCTGTGTTTGCAGTATTTGACCCAGTCCTTGGGACAGCTGGTTACCGGCTCCTGTGTCAACGCTGTGCTGGCTATCACAGTACTGGTGGTCGGTATGGGCGGCGGTATCACCGTGGCGTTGCTGTCACCGGTGTTTGCCTATTTGCTGGGCATTGCGCCTCAGCTGGTGACTGTACCGGCTATTATGGCAGGCAACGCGGTTTTTGTGGTACTGCTGAAGCTTCTATACGGTCAAAAGCTCTGGAAACAGGTGCTTGCGTTGGCTGTGGCGGCAGCTGCAAAATTTGCAGTGTTGTATGTGCTGGTGGTTCAGATCGTGTGCAATTTGGCATCCGGCTATTTGCTGGAGCAGCAGCTTTTGAAAGCGCCTATGCTGACAAAACTTCCTGCAATGTTTACCTGGCCTCAGCTGTTCACTGCCCTGATCGGCGGCGCGCTGGCTCTGCTGATCGCCCCGGTGATCAAAAAAGCACTGAAAAAATAACCCCGCACTCTTGGCTCCCTCTGATGAGGGAGCTGGCAAATTGCCGATATTAGGCAATTTGACTGAGGGAGAGAAAAAAGAAGACCGGGGTCAAGTTCTCTCCCTCCGTCTTCGCTACGCTCAGCCACCTCCCTCATCAGAGGGAGGCAAGGGCACATTGCAGCCTGATTTTTCAATGCGCCCTTAATTTCATTTTTCTATAT
>CAZLLC010000017.1:0-22221 GCA_964560245.1 uncultured Oscillospiraceae bacterium
GGGTGATGGCTGCCTGACGGGCCTGATTGAACTTCAGGCTCAGATCCGCGATCATCTCGTCGGCATTTTGGGTCGCCGCATCCATAGCGGTACGCCGGGCAGCCTGTTCTGCCGCGCGGCTTTCACAGAGCGCGCCGTACAAAATACCACCCACATACTCCGGAACGATGGCTTCAAAAACCTCATCGCTGCCCGGCTCGTACAAAATATCTGTTTGCTTAGCCTCCTGAGGCTGACCGTGGGAAATGAGCGGAAGCATTTGCAGGGATATAGGCGTCTGAGAGAGAACGGAAACAAAGTTCGTATAGCAAATAAGAACTTCATCTGCTTCACCGGAAAGATACATCTTACAAAGCTGATTTGCCAGGGAGAAGCAGTCCCCCACATTCATTTCCGATGCATTCATATACTGCTGGGTCAAAATATCATAGCCGTGGGATTTAAAATAGTCTGCAGCCTTTTTGCCTATGGGCAGTACTGTTACATTTTTCTGCCCCATATCCTCCACAGCCATTTTGATCACATTGCTGTTATAGCCGCCAGCCAAACCACGGTCACCGGCAATAACCACATATACAGCCTTTTTCACAGACCGCCGGGTCAAATACGGCGAAGAAAACTCCGTATTACTGCTGACAATATCAGACACCGCATTATAAAGGATCTCAAAATAAGGACGGGAATTCGCTACCCGTGCCTGGGCGTGCCGCAGCTTGGAGGAGGCTACCATTTCCATAGCCTTGGTGATCTGCTTGGTAGATTCCATACTGCGAATGCGGTTTTTAATTTCTTTGGTGGAAACGCCAGCCATATTGCGCCCCCTTCCTTAAATTTGAATCACAAACTCCTGCAGCAGCTGATTTAATGCTGCTTTCAGCTTATCCTCCGTTTCAGGCTCCAGCTTGCCGGAAGTGCGGATAGCATCCAGTACATCCGGATGCTTCTGCTCCATAAAGCTATACAACCGCTGCTCAAATTCCGGGATCTTCTCAACAGAAATATCCTTCAGATATCCACCCGTAACGGCGTACAAAATGCAGACCTGATTTGCAACCTCCACAGGCGCGTTATTCTTCTGCTTCAATACCGTTACGATCCGCTCACCCAACGCCAAACGGGATTTGGTATCCGCATCCAGATCAGAACCGAACTGGGCAAAGCTTTGCAGCTCCCGGTACTGAGAGTACAGCAGCTTTAACGAACCGGAAACTTTTTTCATCGCCTTGATCTGTGCATCACCGCCCACACGGGAAACAGAAATACCCGGGTTCACAGCCGGCATAATACCGGCATTGAACAGCTCCTCTTCCAGAAAGATCTGTCCGTCGGTAATAGAAATAACGTTTGTGGGAATGTAGGCAGAAACATCGCCTGCCTGTGTCTCGATAATAGGCAGTGCAGTCAAACTGCCGCCGCCTAATTCATCAGACATCTGTGCTGCCCGTTCCAAAAGACGGGAATGCAGGTAGAATACATCGCCGGGATAGGCTTCCCGTCCGGGCGGACGACGGATCAGCAAAGAAATGGCACGGTATGCCACTGCGTGCTTGCTCAGATCGTCATAGATCACCAGAACATCCTTGCCCTGATGCATAAAATGCTCGCCCATGGTACAGCCGGTATAAGGGGCAATATACTGCATAGGCGCCAGCTCCGAAGCGGTAGCGGACACAACGATGGTGTAATCCATGGCACCGCCTGCTGTCAGGTTTTCCACCACCTGTGCAACTGTAGAGCGCTTTTGTCCGATGGCTACATAAATACAGATCACATTTTTACCCTTTTGATTTAAAATGGTATCTGTGGCGATCGTAGTCTTACCGGTCTGACGGTCACCGATGATCAGCTCACGCTGACCCCGACCGATGGGGATCATCGAGTCGATGGCCTTGATACCTGTCTGCAGCGGACGGCTGACGTGCTGCCGCTCGATAATACCGGGCGCCGGCATTTCAATGGGACGGTAGCCTTCCGCGTCAAAGGGACCTTTTCCGTCAATGGGTTCACCAAGCGCATTGACAACACGACCAATCAGATTTTTGCCCACAGGCACGGAAACCACCTTGCCTGTGCGTTTGACAGTATCGCCTTCCTTAATGCCCTGGTCTGTACCTAAAACGACGACGGAAACCGTATCTTCTTCCAGGTTCTGCGCCATACCGAAGGAACCGTTGGGGAATTCCACCAGTTCGCCGGCCATACACTTATCCAAACCGCTGACCTTGGCAATACCGTCACCAACCACGATGACTACGCCGGTTTCCGCGGTTTGCAGCTTATTTTCGTAATTCTTTATTTGCGCGCGAATAATTTTTGTAATATCTTCGGGTCGTAATTCCATTTTATCTACTCCCTGATCATAGAACCGTATTTTTCAGTAATTCACGAACGGATTCCAGCCGGCTTGCCACACTGCCATCCACCCGCTTTCCGTCATAATCCAGGCGTACACCGCCCAGGCAAGACGGATCTACCCGATTTTGAAGCTGCGCAGTCTTACCGGTCAATTCGGACAGTTTTTTCGCCAAACGGTCAGACTGGCTCTGTGTAAGAGGTACAGCTGTAACCGCTGTAACCGGTAAAATATGATGATCCTGATTATAAAGCGCCCGATAATGAGCAGCACAAGCCGAAAAGGACCTTGCAAGCCCCTTTTCCGTCAGGATCTTCATAAAGTTCAGCACATAAGTCTGCACTTGACCTTGGAAGCAATCATCCAGGATCTGACAGCGTTCCTGCACTGTTACATTCGGCGCTGAAAGCAGTCGAAGGAAATCCGGGTTCTCCTGAAAAGACTGCTGAAGCACTTCAATTTCCCGCAAAACAACATCAGATAGATTTTCTTCCTTGCAGAGGCTATAAAGCGCGCCCCCGTATACATTTCCGATCTGACTCATTGCTGTGCACCCAATTCGTTAATAAATTCCTCTACCAGTTTTTCCTGGTCATCGCTGTTAAGCTGACGGCCAACGACCTTTTCCGCGATAGCCATAGCCATACCGGAAATCTCATCCTTGGCGTCATTAAGCGCTTTTTTCTTCTCCTGTGCAATATCCGCAGCAGCCTTATCCAAAATAGCAGCAGCCTCCGCATTAGCCTGACGGATGATCTGTGCTTCCCGATCCTTACCCCGGGCAACCGCATCCTTGACCATTTGGTCACCGGTCTCGGCAGCCAGATAAAGCTTCTTCTCATATTCCTGCTGCAAGGCATTTGCAGATTCTTTTGCTTTATCTGCTTCGGCATATATATTGTCGATCTCATCCTGCCGCTGTTGGATCATCTTCAGAACAGGCTTAAACAGAAACCGCTTCAGCACCAAAAACATCGTAACAGTGTTCAGCAGAATAAAAAGCGCAGTCCAGGTATCAAAGCTGATAAAGCCTTGTTGTACCGGCATATGACAGACTCCCTTCTATCGTCTTTTCGAAAAGAGTCTCAGGAAGCGAAGATCAGCAGCAGAGCAACAACCAGAGAGTAAATACCGGTGGTCTCTGTGATAGCGCAACCCAAAATCATATTGGTACGCAGATTGCTGGCAGCTTCAGGCTGACGGGCCATACCCTCCAAGGCGTGGCTGACAGCATTACCTTCACCAAGAGCAGGGCCGATAGCGCCGATACCCATACACAGACCGGCAGCCAGCATTGCGCAAGCTCTTACAAAATACTCGTTGAAAAATTCCATTTTTAGTTCCTCCTAAGGTATTTATATATTGAAATTTTAAGAATTTCCTTCGTTGGTTGCCTGTTCTTCAGGTGGCGGACAAGCACCGGAAATGTAGACCATCGTCAGCAATGTAAAGACAAGTGCCTGTACAAATCCGGAAAATACATCGAAATAGACAGAAAATACTGCCGGAATACCGTATGCCAAAATTGGAATACCGTAGAACAGTTGATTGACAAAGGGTATGAATTGCACTGCCCCGCACAGACCGATCAAACCGAAAACAAGTCCAAATATCCATCGGGCAGCTTTTTTAGTTTTACGCCCCCATACAAACAGCGCAATACCGATCAGCAACAGTACTATAGGAATGACAACAGTACCGGTGATCGCATTCAAAAGCGCCGTAGACGCAAGACTCAATGCGGTATACAAAATGGTGGTGATCACACCGCCGCCTGCCACATTACCAAAATGACGGAGTGCCATTGCAAAGGGCTGTGCGATCTCAGAAACGATATTCATCGGTGTCATAACCACAATAGGCTCTGTAAAGCCCTTAAGCCAGCCCAAAAAGCCGTTGCGTTTAATACTCTGATACCAAATGATCACACTGACCATCAGGGACCAGGTCAGCACGCAGGCAAGATCTGCGGTCGTGGCGCGCAAAAAGCCTGTCAGTCCAATATAAGAGCCACAGATGCTGCTTAAGAAGATGGTTCCAATAAACGGTGTCCAGGAAGCATTATGAGGTCCCATAGTGTCCAGCACCATATTGTGGATCATCATAACGCCTTTTTCCACCAGCACCTGCATTTTACCGGGACGCTTTTTCAGATTCCTGCCTAACAGAACACCGGCTATACATAAAATTACCGTTACGATCAGGGACGAAACGGTGGTTTGAGAAATATTGATAAAACCAAACAGGGTGATATAGGACGCGCCGCTGACGGAAATATTCAAAACCGATCACCCTTTCCTTCTGAAAAATTCACTGATCATCAGCACAGGCCGTACAAACACCAGCGGCAGCGCCAATGCAAAAACATTACAAATACCGCTTCTTGCAAAAGCAAACAGCAGCAGCGCCAAAACCAAATAACGCAGACCCATAGAACCGCGCAGCAGATTCTTGCCGGCGCCTACATTCTGATTCTGCGCCTTATCTGCTGCAAGGCTTGTACCAACTGCCATAACAAAAAAATTTGCAACAGTTAGAACACAGCCGATCAAAGCACCCCAAAGTACAGAAGTGTCAAATTGACCAAGCAAGGCAAAAACGCCAACCATTATTGCGCAGCAGATCACCTCGCCTATAGCAATTATGGCCGTTTCACGAAGCACAATCTTACGGGAATCCATAGTAATCCTCTCAAATATGATCATTAAAGGATACACCGGTGGTATCCTCTTTTTTATCTTTACTCATTCGCTGCATAGCCTTCAGACTGTTTCGCAAGCCGTCAACAGCACAAATAATGCCTACAGCCGTTCCCAAAAGCACGACCCATATGCCTAAACCGAAACGGTTGCGCAGCCAAACGCCCAGCAACACAAATCCTGCAAGAGGAAGGGCAACGGAAAGCCCCAGCTGGGACAGCCAAACAAGCAAGCTAAAATCCTTCACCGCACTCTCCCCCATTGTCGAACTTATTAGTTCGTATTATACTAAAAATGCTGAAAACTTGCAATAGTAATTTTCAGTTTTTACTATTTCTTAACATTACATCAAAAATATTATTTCCCAATTGTCCGTTTTATGCTATAATATCAAAGAACTTCTCTAATTCAAAAGTTAATCAAAAAAATGTATTAAGCTTTTACAAAAAACGGTTTGCTTTCTTTATAGCAACAAAACTCCAAAAGGAGAGAATTATATGACAGATTTAGAAATGCGCATTGCTGCTAAACAATTTGTAAAAGACTGGACTGGTCACGGCGACGAAAAGCAAGAAACGCAACGGTTTTGGATTGCTCTGCTCCAAAATGTCTTTGGAGTGGAACAGGCGACCAATGCTATTGAGTTTGAAGTGCGTGTGAAGCTGGACCACACCAGCTTTATTGACGGCTATATCAAAGATACCCATGTTCTGATCGAGCAAAAGGGTGCAGATATTGACCTGTCCAGAGGGTACAAGCAATCCGACGGATCTATGCTGACCCCATTCCAGCAGGCCCGCCGTTATGCCGGCTATTTACCCCATAATATGAACCCCCGCTGGATTGTGGTCTGCAATTTCAAGGAGTTCCATATCCACGATATGAACCGCCCCAATGATACCCCGGAAATCATCAAGCTGGAAGATTTGGAAAAAGAGTACACCCGCTTGCGGTTTTTGGTAGACAAGGGCAATGAGAGAATCCAGAAAGAAATGGAAATCTCCCTGCAAGCTGGTGAGCTTGTAGGCAAGCTCTATGATGCCCTGTTAAAGCAGTACAACACCCCCGCCAGCGATACTGAGCTCAAAAGCCTGAATATGCTTTGTGTGCGGTTGGTGTTCTGCCTGTATGCGGAAGATGCTGGCATTTTCGGTAGCCATACTATGTTCCACGACTACCTGAAAGGCTTCCAGCCTAAGAATGTACGAAAGGCACTTATCGACTTGTTTAAGGTGCTGGACACTAAGGTAGCCGACAGAGATCCCTATATGGACGAGGATTTGGCAGCCTTCCCCTATGTCAATGGCGGCCTGTTTGCCGATGAAGAAATCATTATCCCCCGCTTTACCGAAGAGATCATCGACTTACTGCTGACCAATGCCAGCGAGGACTTTAATTGGAGCAGCATTTCCCCGACCATTTTCGGTGCGGTATTTGAAAGCACCCTGAACCCCGAAACCCGTAGATCGGGCGGTATGCACTACACCAGCATTGAGAATATCCATAAGGTCATTGACCCGTTATTCTATGATGCATTGGCTTCCGAGCTTGACGAGATTGCCGCTATCCCTGTAAAGAAAACAAGGGATATTAAACTGGCAGACTATCAAAAGAAATTGGCTGGCCTTACCTTCCTGGATCCCGCCTGTGGCTCTGGTAACTTCCTGACGGAAACTTACCTCTCCCTGCGGAGATTGGAGAATAAGGCGGTTATGCTGCGGCAGGGCGATCAAATCATCATAGGCGATACTGCTGACTTTAACCCCATTCAGGTGTCAATCGGTCAGTTTTATGGTATCGAAATCAACGACTTTGCCGTAACTGTTGCAAAGACAGCGCTGTGGATTGCGGAAAGCCAGATGATGAAAGAAACAGAAGCGATCGTTCATATGCACCTCGATTTCTTGCCCCTGACCAGCTATGCAAACATTGTAGAAGGCAATGCTCTGCGGCTTGATTGGGAAACCGTTGTTCCTAAGGACAAGCTCAACTATATCATGGGCAATCCTCCATTTGTTGGAGCTCGTATGATGGAGCAGGGTGGAGAGCAAAAGCAAGATATTCAACACATCTTTGGAGACATAAAAGATGTGCAGGACCTTGACTATGTAACTTGCTGGTACAAGTTGGCTGCCCAAATGATGATGGGCACCAAAATCGAGACAGCTTTGGTATCAACAAATTCTATATGTCAAGGAGCACAAGTGCCGATACTTTGGGATGTTCTGCTCAACGAATCTAACATGTCCATCAATTTTGCATATCAAACATTCAAATGGAATAGTGAGAGCTTGGATAAAGCTGCTGTTCATTGTGTGATTGTTGGCTTTTCAGGAGTTGAGCGAAAGGAAAAATACCTCTACTCCAACGGCATTAAAAAGGTAGTTTCTAACATAAGTCCGTATTTAGTAGAAGGTCCCAACAGTTTTGTAACGGCACAGAAGCAAGCCATATGTGATGTTCCTAAAATGAATTTCGGCAATCAACCTCGTGACGGAGGATACTTTGTCATTAAACCAGACGAATATCAGGATATTATCAGCAAGGAACCCCAACTTGCCAAATGGCTTCACCCGTACATAGGTGCAGAAGAATTTATTAATAACAAGAAACGGTGGTGTCTTTGGCTGGTCGATGCCACCCCTGCCGATATTAGAGCAAGCAAAATCCTCCGAGAGAAGGTCGAAGCTGTCTACAATTTTAGAATGGCTTCTAAGGCTAAGACAACAAATGGCTATGCAAAGGTCCCAGCTATATTTGCACAGATTACCCAGCCGTTGGGAAATCCTTATTTGATGATACCCTCTACCACATCATCAAGCCGCAAATACATCCCTATCGGTTTTATGGGAGCAGATATTGTATCTTCTAACCTTGTAATGGTTGTGCCAAATGCTACTCGGTATCATTTCGGCATACTCACCTCCAATGTGCATATGGCATGGATGCGAATTGTATGCGGAAGATTAGGCAATGGATATAGATATTCTAAGGAGATTGTGTATAACACATTCCCCTGGCCCACACCTACCGATGAACAAAAAGCAAAGATTGAGCAAACCGCACAAGCTATTTTGGATGCCAGAGCATTGTACCCTGATTGTAGCCTTGCAGATCTATATGACGAGGTTACGATGCCCCCTGAGCTCCGCAAGGCACACCAGCAGAACGATAAGGCTGTCATGCAAGCCTATGGCTTCTGGGGCAAACTGAACACCGAAACTGAATGTGTCGCCGAGCTGATGAAAATGTATCAGAAATTAACGAAATAAAGGAGACTTAAATGAAGTATTATTTAACCACAGAAGAACTGCACAATCTTGAAAGCTTAGCTGGCAAGGCAATGTCTGCAAATAACAAGAAAGAAATGTAGATATTGCGAGGCAGCTAATCATAAAAGCACAGTCTTCTTGTCTTGATGATAATAGACATACTTAAAATAATATAAAAATACGATTAACGAAAAACGAAGTGCCATTGTCACCAAATTACCAAGACGACAGAGTGAAATTACCGTAAATTATAGTTATGATAAAAAGCAAAACAGATAAGGCCATATCATTACAGTTAAGGAACGCAGTACCGAAAATGTGTCATCTTGAGCGAGCAAAGCGAGTCGAAAGATCTTCGCACCCATTATCCTTTAAAACTACTGCTTATGCGTAGATTCCTCCACGCGCTTCGCTTGGTCGGAATGACACGATTTTCAGTTCTGCATACATTGCTTTATGGCAATAACAGGTAACACCCTCTCAGTCAGCTGCGCTGACAGCTCCCCCAGTGGGGGAGCGTACGCACCCTCTACCACCGGGAGAGGTGTCGCCGCTGGCGGCGTAGAGGGTTTTACACATTTAGCACTTTCACTTTTGCAAGGGAGGCTTTTATATGCCCAGATCTTATGACCAGAAATTAAAGGTTCTTTATATATTGGATTATCTGCAAAAAAACTCTCACGAGGATCACCCCGTGAGAGCCGGCGAGTTGATTGATATGCTGGCAAGCAACGAAATTCGCTGTGACCGCAAAACCATTTATTCCGATATTGCCGCTTTGCAGCAATTTGGCGCGGACATCATCTCTGTACCCGGAAAAAACGGCGGCTATTATATCGCTTCACGGAATTTCCAGCTGCCGGAACTAAAGCTGCTGATCGACGCCGTGCAATCCAGCCGTTATCTGACAGAAGCAAAATCCCGGGAATTGATCGAAAAGCTGTGTGACCAGTGCAACGAACACGAAGCAAGTCTTTTGAAAAGAAATGTATACGTGTCCGGTCGGGTCAAAAGTATGAACGAGACCATTTATTACAATGTCAATGACATTCAAGAGGCCATCAGTCAAAACAAGCAGATCACATTCCGATATTTCGACTGGGGTATGGACGGCAAGCGGGCATATAGAGAAAAGCAGTATGCGGCAAGCCCCTACGGTCTGTGCCAGGACAACGAAAACTGTTATCTGCTGGGCTTTTCCCAGCGGCACGGCATCACCTCTTACCGGGTAGACCGGATGAGTGACATTGGTCTGACGGATGAAAAACGCATCCCCTGCCCCGAGCTGACCGGAAAAGCTTTTACCGAACACGCCAACAAGCTGTTCCAGATGTTTGCCGGCGATGCCGTGGATGTAAAGATGCGTTTTCACAAGGTTCTTCTTAATGTGGTGATCGACCGCTTCGGACGGGATACGATGCTGATTCCCGACGGAGAAGATCATTTCAATTTCACTGTCCGTGTGGCAGTATCTCCTATGTTTTTAAGCTGGGTCATCGGCTTTGGCGACAAAGCCCAGATCCTCTACCCGCAATCCGTCATTGAGCAATGCAAAGAGCTGTGCCGTCAGGCTACGAGCCGCTACTGACTACATCCTCCGGTGCCATCAGATGATAGGATCTGAAGATCTCCTGCCAAACTTCACGGGAAAGCAAACCTGCCTTTGACTCGTCTGCCATAGCAGTCAGGATATAATGATAGTTTCCATCATCCAAAAGAACACAGCGGCAGACCTGATTGCCGGTGTCCGTTGCAGCGGTCCAAACAAAGCAGTAGCGCTTGGCGTCATCCTGCTGCACCTGCATAATAGAAAGCTGCTCCGGCAAAAAACCGGTTGTTTCCTGAATGGTTTTCTGTAGATCACCGCTTTCGACCACCTGCGTGGTCAATGTGTAATCCTCACAAAAATACACCTGGGCTGTATCTTCCCCATCCATTGCCTGCCGGGTAGCATTCTCCGGAATGCTGAATACGATCTGCATCTGTTTTGCGGGTGTCTGCTCTACCACCCCATCGGATACCGTTTCATAGGCTTCTTTTTTGGAGCAGCCTGCAAGAACCGCACACAACAAAATGACCGCAAAAAGTTTTTTCATAATAATTCCCCCTAATGAAAGGCTTGCAATATGCAATACTTGTATTATTACCTACTTACAGTCAATGCGTCAGGCTTGCTGCTTATGCTTATTGATAAGAAAAAAGCAATCAAAAACAAATGGCGGATCCCGGAAGCCACCTTATTGACAGTAGGATTACTGGGCGGCAGCCTGGGCTGCACCGTTGGTATGCGGCTTTTTCATCACAAAACCAAAAAACTTGCTTTTTCCTTGGGACTGCCGCTGATGCTATGCGCTCATATTCTGATCGTCATTTTTCTGACCGTTTAAAAACCACACATTCAAGCTGTTCATAATCAGTAATCGAATAATTTTGCAGATTTATAATTTTTTACTTGCATAATGGCATATATGGTGTTATAATTTCTCTATATTTGGAAATACAGGAGATATCCCTTATGAAATCTTTCGCTTGCGCACATTTTTATTTTACCAACTATTACTTTTTTACCCGTAAAAAGTAATAGAAATTTGTGCTGCAAGGATTTTTTCACAGAAATTGTATTATTGTATGTCAGCCGCACAGATTTCCGTCTGTGCGGTATTGTTTTTTAGGAGGCAAAAATTATGATCGCTGTTTTGAAAAGAGAGACGACACCGGAACAAAAAGCCCACCTGCTGGCTTGGCTGAAAATGATGAATTTAGATGTTCACGTATCCGAGGGCGAGGAAATTACAGTGCTGGGTTTGATCGGTGATACCAGCCGTGTGGATATGGAATTGCTCGGCAGTCTGGAGATCGTGGAAAGTGTCAAACGGGTCTCCGAGCCCTTTAAGCAGGCAAACCGGAAATTTCATCCCAATGATACCGTCGTATCCATCGGTGATGTTAAGATCGGCGGCGGACATTTTGCAATGATCGCCGGACCTTGCTCTGTAGAAAGTGAGGAACAGATCATCGAAGTGGCACAGGCTGTTAAAGCAGCCGGCGCGGACATTCTCAGAGGCGGCGCCTTTAAGCCCCGCACTTCCCCCTATGCTTTCCAGGGCTTGAAGGACGTGGGCATTCAAATGCTGCTGCAGGCAAAGGAAGCAACCGGTCTGCCGATCATTACGGAAATTATGAATATTCGCTCCCTGGACATTTTCGAGGATGTGGACATTATTCAGGTGGGCGCCAGAAATATGCAGAACTTTGATCTTTTGCAGGAGCTGGGCAAAACCCACAAGCCTATTATGCTTAAGCGCGGCTTAGCAAACACCTTGCAGGAGCTGCTGATGAGCGCGGAGTACATTATGAGTGAAGGCAACGAAAACATTATTCTGTGTGAACGCGGTATCCGTACTTATGAGCACTACACCCGCAACACTCTGGATCTTTCCGCAATTCCGGTGCTTCACGAGCTGACCCATCTTCCTGTTGTGATCGACCCCAGCCACGCCACCGGCAAAGCCTCTTTGGTGCCCTCTATGGCCGCTGCCGCCGCTGCTGCGGAGGCTGACGGCATTATGATCGAGGTACATAACAATCCTTCCCGTGCCTTGTGTGACGGCGCGCAATCTCTGACGCCGGAGCAGTTTGCCAAAGTCAACGCCACTGTTCAAAAGATCCGGGAGGCGATCAAATGAATGTAGGTATATTGGGTCTTGGTCTGATCGGTGGCTCTCTTGCCCGTGCGTACGCCAAAGCCGGTCACAGGGTCTATGTATTTGATACAGACGAGCAGATGCTCTCCTTCGCTCAAATTGCCGGAGTGACCGACGGAACACTGACAAAAGAAATACTGCCCCAATGTCAGCTGTTATTACTTGCGATCTATGCCGGCGCATCTATTAAGTACTTAGAAGAAAATGCCCCTTACATTTCTCAGAAAACCGTTGTAATTGACTGCTGCGGCATTAAAAAAGAGATCTGCGACCGCTGTTTTCCCCTTGCGCAGCAGTACGGCTTTACCTTCGTAGGCGGTCACCCTATGGCAGGCTCTCATTTTTCCGGTTTTAAATACAGCCGTTCCAACCTTTTTCAGGGCGCGCCTATGGTGCTTGTTCCGCCGCGGTTTGATGATCCGGTTCTGCTGTCACAAGTTAAAGAATTGCTTGCTCCCTGCGGTTTCGGTTCATTCTCTATTACAACCGCTGAAGAACACGATTCAATGATCGCGTTTACTTCTCAAATGCCCCATATTATCAGCAACGCCTACATCAAATCCCCCACTGCCTTGCATCACAAGGGATTTTCCGCAGGCAGCTACAAGGATCTGACCAGAGTTGCGTGGTTGAATCCCGGAATGTGGGCAGAGCTGTTTTTATCTAACCGGGATAACATTATGGAAGAGCTTGACTTCTATATCGAAAGTCTGCGCAAGTACAAGAAAGCTTTGGAGGAAGAAAATGAAGAAGTACTGATCCAGCTTCTTGAGGAAGGAAAACGGCGGAAAGAGGAGGTTGACGGATGAACACCATCACCGTAGAAGCATCCACCAAATATCAGGTCCTTGTTGGCGAAGACCTGATTGAAAACGCTGGCTTCCATATTGCCCAAGTCATCAAAAAGGGCAAGGCTGCCATCATTAGTGACAGCAACGTTTTCCCCCTTTATGGAAAGCAGGTTGCACACAGCCTGCAAAGAAGCGGCTTTGAAGTATACTCCTATGTTTTTCCTGCCGGTGAGGAAAGCAAAAACGGCAACAACTATCTTCAGATCCTGAATTTCCTCGCAGAAAACACATTTACACGGTCTGACACGCTGATTGCCTTGGGTGGCGGTGTCGTCGGCGATATTACAGGCTTTGCCGCTGCCACCTATCTGCGTGGCGTTTCCTACATTCAGATCCCCACCACATTACTTGCAATGGTGGATTCCTCTGTTGGCGGAAAAACGGCTATTGATCTTCCTGCAGGTAAGAATTTGGCAGGTGCATTTTATCAGCCCAAGCTTGTTTTATGCGATTTAAACGGGCTCAGATCCCTTCCTGAAAGCGTTTTTTGCGACGGCTGCGCAGAAGTGATCAAGTACGGCGTTTTATACGATGCTGATCTGTTTACGCATTTAATGGATAAAGGTCTTGCCTTTGACCGGCTGTCCGTCATCAGTCGCTGTGTTGAACTCAAAAGAAATGTGGTTGCAGAAGACGAGTTTGACCGTGGTGCCCGACAAAAATTAAATTTAGGACACACCTTTGGACACGGCATTGAAGCACAAAGCAATTTTACAGTTTCCCACGGACAGGCTGTTTCTGTCGGAATGGTCATTGCCGCAAAGGGTGGCTGGAAAGCCGGTATCTGCAACGAATCCGTGTATAAGGAACTTGATGCGATCCTGAAAAAATTTCATCTGCCTACCACCACAGCTTATTCAGCACATCAGCTTTTTATAAGTAGCCTATCCGACAAAAAAAGATCCGGTGGAAGTGTCAATCTGATCGTTCCCAAAAAAATCGGTGAATGTATGATTTATCCCACGGATATAGAAAAAGTCGAATCCTTTATTGAAGAAGGTCTTTAAAATGGACATTACCATCCATCCCCGAAAGCTATCAGGCATCATACAGGCGATTCCATCAAAATCGCAAGCTCACCGCCTGCTGATCTGCGCCGCTTTTTCAGATGGTCCTGTGCATCTCATATGCCCTGCTGTCAATCAGGACATTGAGGCTACCGCAGGATGCTTAAACTCATTGGGCGCAAGCATCAACAGAACAGCGGACGGTTACGAGATCCAGCCCATTGGTGATTTACCGGAAAGTGCTGTTTTAGACTGCCGTGAAAGTGGCTCTACCCTGCGGTTTATGTTGCCTGTTGCGGCGGCTTTAGGAGTCGATACCACCTTTTTAATGGCTGGCAGGCTCCCCTGCCGCCCCCTGTCCCCTCTGTGGGAGGAATTGGAGCGGATGGGCCGTCACCTGACCCGTCCTACGGAAAATACCATCCGCTGTACCGGACAGCTTCGAAGCGGAACCTACAGCATAGACGGCGGTGTATCCAGCCAGTTTATCACGGGTCTTTTGTTTGCCCTTGCGCTTTTACCCGGTGAAAGCAAGCTCAATGTTACAGGTAAAGTAGAATCCAAGCCCTATATCCAAATGACCGAACAGGCTCTGACACTTTTCGGCGTTGAAACCGGCGGCTACAGTTTTGGTGGTTGCAGACCTTTCCATAGCCCCGGAACCGTTACAGTAGAGGGTGATTGGAGCAACGGCGCATTCTTTTTGGGTGCAAAAGCATTAGGCAATTCTATAGAAGTTTGTGGTCTTTGCGACAATTCCGCCCAAGGTGACCGGGCAGCAAAAGAACTGATGGAGCAGCTACAGGAAAACATCACCGTTTCCGGAACGGATATTCCTGACCTGATCCCAATTTTGGCAATCGTTGCCGGTAACAAGAAAGGTGCGCGCTTTAAAAATATCGGGCGGCTGCGATTAAAGGAGTCCGACCGCATTGAATCTACAAAGCAAATGCTGCAGGCTCTGGGCGCAGAGGTTCAGGTCAGCGGTGATACCATGACCGTATTCCCCGCTGCGTATCAAGGCTGCATCATTGATTCTAAAAATGACCACCGCATTGCAATGGCAGCGGCCATTGCGTCTACAGTTGCCACAGGACCGGTCACTGTATTAGGTGCGGAATGTGTCAGCAAGTCCTACCCGGACTTTTGGTCTGAATTCAAAAAATCAGGAGGGTATTATGAGCAGTACTTACGGTGAAAAGCTGAAGCTCTCGATTTTCGGTCAATCCCACGGCACAGCCATCGGTATGACACTGGATAACATTCCGGCAGGACTGACCGTAGACCTTGAAAAGCTGCAAAGCTTCTTGAACCGGCGCGCGCCCGGACAGCACGATTATGCCACACCCAGGAAAGAAGAGGACAAACCGGAATTCTTCTCCGGTATCGTGGACGGATATACCTGCGGCGCACCTATTGCCGCGGTGATCTATAACAATAATACCCGTTCCAAAGACTACAGTAATCTGAAGGACTGTCCCAGACCCGGACACGCCGACTACACCGCCCAGGTCAAATACGGCGGCTATCAGGATGTGGCAGGCGGCGGTCATTTTTCCGGAAGGCTGACAGCGCCACTGTGCATTGCCGGTGGTCTTTGCAAGCAATGGCTGGAAGCAAAGGGCATTGAGATCCGAGCCCATATCGTTTCTATCGGCGGTATCACAGATGAGCCGGTGTTTTTAGACTGGATCGATCCGGATTTTACACAGCTTCCGGAGGATTTTCCTGTTCTGAACCCCCAGTCTAAGGAAAAAATGCTGGAAGTGATTGTCCAGGCAAAGTCGGAGGGTGACAGTGTAGGCGGTATCGTTGAATGCATCATAACCGGCGTTCCTGCCGGTTTAGGCGGTCCCATGTTTGGCGGTATGGAAGGTAAGCTTGCCCATATTCTGTACGGCATCCCGGCAATCAAGGGTGTGGACTTCGGCTCCGGTTTCAGCGGCAGTTATATGCGTGGCAGTGAAAACAATGACGAATTCGCTGTTATAGACGGAAAGATCGTCACCAAAACCAACTATGCCGGCGGCATCTTAGGCGGCATCACAACCGGAATGCCCCTTGTGTTCCAAGCCGCTGTAAAGCCTACACCGTCAATTTTTAAAGCCCAGCAATCTGTCAGCCTTAAAGAAATGCAGAACTGTACACTGCAAATTCAGGGACGGCACGATCCTTGTATCGTACCCCGTGTTGTGCCGGTTATTGAAGCCGCTGCTGCTGTAGCGCTATTTGATACAATACTTGGTAACACCCAATATGGAGGAATTTAAAATGGAACTGAACGAATTAAGAAGCCAAATCGACAATGTGGACGAGCAGCTTGTGAAGCTGTTTGTGGAGCGGATGCAGCTTTCCGCACAGATCGGTGATTATAAAAAGCAACACAGAATGCCCATCTATGTCCCCTCCCGGGAACGGGAAAAGCTTCAGGAAGTAGCAAAGCTTGCAGGCACCGATATGGACAATTACACCCGTGTACTTTATTCGATGATCTTTGAGCTGAGCCGCAGCTATCAGAGCAAGCGCAACAATGCTACTACACCGCTGCACGAAAAGATCGTAGACTCCATTGAGAACACACCCAAGCTGTTTCCCCAGGCACCGATGGTGGCCTGTCAGGGTGTGGAGGGTGCTTATGCCCAAATTGCCTGCGAGAAGATGTTCAAATCTCCGTTTATTATGTACTTTAAGAATTTTGAAGGCATTTTCAACGCCATAGACAAGGGTCTGTGCCAGTACGGAATACTGCCTCTTGAAAACTCCACTGCCGGTTCTGTGAAAAAGGTTTACGATCTGATGATCCACCACAATTTCTCTATTATCAGAACCTTCCGCCTGAAGGTCGACCATAATCTTTTGGTCAATCCCGGTACGAAGCTGTCGGACATCAAGGAGATCTATTCCCACGAGCAAGCCATCAGCCAGTGCTCTGATTATCTGAACTCCCTGACCGGTATCAAGATCATCCCTGTGGAGAATACTGCCGTTGCTGCCAAAATGGTTGCAGACTCCGGCAGAACCGATGCGGCCGCTATTTCCAGCAGAAGCTGCGAGGAGCTTTACAATCTGGAATGTATTGCCGACAACATCCAGGACAAGGGCAACAACCGCACACGGTTTATCTGCATCAGTAAAAACTTAGAGATCTATCCCGGCTCTGACAAGACCAGCATTATGATGGTCCTTTCCCACAAGCCCGGTGCGCTTTATAAGGTGCTGGCAAGAATGTATGTGCTGGGCATCAATGTGATCAAGCTGGAATCCCGGCCTATTCCTGACCGTGATTTTGAGTTTATGTTCTACTTTGATTTGGAAACCTCCATCTATTCTGAGGAATTTGTGCAGCTAATGTGCGAATTGGATGATCTTTGTGAAGAATTTAAGTATTTGGGCAGCTATACCGAGGTGGTTTGATGAACTGCGGATTACTGGGAGAAAAACTGGGACACAGCTACTCCCCTCAGATCCATAAACAGCTTGGGTCCTACTCCTACAGTCTTTTTGAAAAATCCGCTGATCAATTGGAAGATTTTTTGAAAAACGGGGATTTTCACGGACTGAATGTGACCATACCCTATAAAAAGGCTGTGATCCCCTACTGTGCAGAGCTTTCCCCACAGGCAAAGCGATTGGGCGCGGTCAATACCATCGTGCGCCGTGCAGACGGATCACTGGTCGGTCATAACACCGACTATTTCGGTTTTCGTTCTATGGCTGAAAGAACCGGCATTTCCTTTGCAGGCAAAAAGGTGCTGGTTTTAGGCTCCGGCGGAGCCTCCAATACGGTCTGCGCCGTTATGGAAGAGCTGGGCGCCAATGTGGTGGTCATATCCCGAAAGGGTGAGAATAATTACGAAAACATAGGCATCCACCGTGACTGTTCCGTGATCGTAAACGCCACACCTGTTGGAATGTATCCCAATACCGGTGTTTCTCCCGTGAATCTGTATATGTTCCCCAAATTGGAGGGGGTACTGGATCTGGTATACAATCCAGCAAAGACAAAGCTGCTTTTAGATGCAGAGTACCGAAACCTGAAAACAGAAAACGGGCTTTGGATGCTGGTTGCGCAGGCAAAGGAAAGCGCTCAATGGTTTACAGGTCAGGAAATACCGGATGATGTGATCCCCGATATCCACCGGCTTCTTAAAAACCAAATGGAAAATGTCATACTGATCGGTATGCCCGGCTGCGGAAAATCCACCGTTGGCAGGCTGCTTGCAGAAAAGACCGGCAAGACCTTTATGGATGCGGACAAATGCATCGAAGAAGCAGCCGGATGTACGATCCCGGAAATATTTGCCGCGCAAGGTGAAAAAGGCTTCCGCAAAACAGAAACACAAGTACTTTCTGAACTGGGAAAAAAATCCGGACTGGTGATCGCCACCGGTGGTGGCTGTGTCACAAGACCGGAAAACGAGCCATTGCTACAGCAAAACGGTACTGTCATTTGGATCGAACGTTCCATCGACGCATTACCTGTAGACGGTCGCCCACTTTCCCAAACAAATAATCTTGCGGATATGTACCGGATCAGGAAGCCAATGTACCAGCATTTTGCACAGTACACTGTTTCCAACGATGAAACACCTCAAAAAACGGCAGATGCTATTATGCGCATACTGAATTTGGAGGAATCAATATGAAGATTTTAGTGATCAACGGACCGAATATCAATATGCTTGGCATTCGTGAACCTGGGGTTTACGGCAAAAATACATATCAGGATCTGTTACAGCTGCTAAAAGATACCGCTGCGCAGCAAAATATAGAGTTAAAGCATTTTCAGTCCAACCACGAAGGCGCTATTGTGGATGAAATTCAGGCTGCATACGGTGTTTTTGACGGTATCGTTATCAATCCGGCAGCATATACCCACACCTCTGTTGCCATTTTGGATGCCCTGAAGGCTGTATCCATTCCAGCTGTGGAAGTACACATCTCCAATGTGGACGAGCGTGAAGATTTTCGGCAGATCTCCTACCCCGGAATGTACTGTGAAAAAACCATTAAGGGACAAGGCATCGACGGCTACCGTCAGGCAATAACCTACCTGAAAGAAAAATACGCATAAAATTATGAGCGCGGTGAAAACCGCGCTCATAATTTTATGCAGTATGTATCCGTGCTTTGAAGAACCGAACCGTCGATGCAAACAGCATAGTCCAGCATCTTCACAAAGCCGCACCCCATATGGGTCTGAACAGATACCAAGTTGGACTTCTCAATATGCGAATAGATTTTCAAAATACCCTGATCCTTTAGGTATTCAATTGTATGGGATAAAAGCGCTTTGGCAAAGCCCTTTCTGCGGCTTTCAGGGGCTGTTTCCAGCCCTTCTATCAAAACACCGTCACTGTACGGTTCTACACGCAAAGCAGACACATATCGCCCCTGATGCACCCAGACCATATATTTGGCATCGGGCGCTTGAAAAAAGAGGCTCAGAAAACTGATAAAATCCTGTCTTGCCTCCAGCAGCTGCATATTTCGATCCAGCTTTGGATACTGCAGCTTGCCGTCACGCAGCAAGCTTTCCGTATAGACCTCTGCAAGCTGACCGAAATTAAAATCCTTAATGGAATTATAGATCTGAAGCATCCCTTCTGCCCCCTTATGATGTTGACATTTTTCCTTCATATTTTTTTCGGTACATTTTTATTTTTACGGTAAAAAGTTCGGTGTTTTTCTTCTCAAAAACCGTTTTTCGGTTACCATAACAGTGGATAACCGGTAATATACAGCCATTTATTCACACATTCCACAGGTTTTTCCACAGGCTGTTTATAAAAAACCAAATCACAAATTGATGTTTTATACCGTTTTACCGGAGATTAACAACTTTATTGTGGAATTTATTTACGAGGAATTTTGTTGACATAATTTCTCTTGCATATAGGGCTGTAAAATGACAATATATTTTCAAAAAATGCAGGAGAAGATCGTTCTCCTGCATTAAATTAAAGCTGCTCTCCAATGATGGATTTTGTTGCGTAGGCATTCAGGTTCATATCCGCGGTGTTACCGGCAAGATATTCATAATATCCCTGCGCGCCGATCATCGCCGCATTGTCACCGCAAAGGGAAAGGGGCGGCATATAAAGCTGTGCATTCAGCTTTTGAGCAGCAGCCGTCAGATCCCTGCGAATACGGGAATTGGCAGCAACGCCGCCGGCAGCAGCAATCTTTTTATAGCCAGTCTGCTTTAACGCCTGTATGACTCTTGGTACCAACGTATCCGATACCGCCGCTGAAAAGGAGGCGCAAAGGCTTGGAATATCCAGTTCCTCCCCTATCTGTTCCGCGTGATGGATCAAATTCAGTGCTGCAGTTTTTAATCCGGAAAAGCTCATATCAAAAGTATTCGCGCCAGGCCTGGATCTTGGAAGGATGTACTTTTTGTCATCACCGGTTTGGGATATCTTGTCCAATGCCGCGCCCCCTGGATAGGGCATATTGAGCACCCGTGCCACTTTATCAAAGCACTCCCCTGCCGCGTCATCCAGCGTCGTGCCCAAAATCTCCATTTTGGTATAGTCCTGCACATCCACGATCATGGTATGACCGCCGGAAACAACAAGGCACAAAAATGGGGGCTCAAGCTCCGGAAATGCCAAATAATTGGCTGCAATATGTCCCCGGATGTGGTGAACAGGGATCAAGGGCTTATCAAGAGCCAAAGCCGCAGCTTTGGCAAAATTTACACCTACCAATACGGCACCGATCAATCCCGGTGCATAGGTCACCGCCACCGCGTCAATATCCTGCTTGGTAAGTCCGGTTTTTTCCAACGCCTGATCCGCAAGTCCATAAATTGCTTCAATATGCTTTCTGGAGGCGATCTCCGGAACCACACCGCCGTAGATTCGGTGCAGATCAACCTGAGATGCAATGCAGTCTGTTAATACCTTGCGTCCATCCTCCACAATGGCTACAGCCGTTTCATCGCAGGAGGATTCTACTGCCATTATGCGCATACTGCCCACTCCTTTCGCAAAATCAAAGCATCTTCCCGGGGATTGCGATAATATCCGGGTCTGCGTCCAACTAAAACAAAACCTAATTTTTCATATAAACCAATTGCCGGTATATTAGATGCACGAACCTCCAATGTCAGGCTGTGTACCCCATTGCTTTTCAGGCGGTCGATCAATTCCATTACAAGTCGTTCAGCAAGTCCCGTTCTGCGAAAGGACGGCTTTACGGCAATATTCATCATATCCGCTTCACCCATAACCGACTGAGAGCCCACATAACCGGCAATTTCATCACCGTCTGCAGCAACCAGCCACAAAGAAAGGGGATTTGAAAGCTCTGAAGCCACAGAATTCTGGCTCCAGGGACTGGAAAAGCACAGCCTTTCCAGTTCTGCGATCTGCGCCGTATCTTTAATGGTCATCAATCGAATTTCCATCATTTTGCCTCGTACCAACTTATTCCCCATTTTGCCTCAGCAACAAGCGGAACACGGAGCTTTGCCACCTGCTCCATCTGCTTGCTGACTGTTTCCGCTACTTCGGCAGCAATGGCTTCCGGGCATTCAACGATCAGTTCATCGTGTACCTGCAGCAGCAGACGGGCTTCCGGATAACGCTCCTTCAGTGTTTGATGCACACGGATCATCGCAAGCTTGATAAGGTCAGCAGCTGTACCCTGAATAGGCGTATTCAAAGCGATCCGTTCCGCACTCTGACGAATATTGAAATTCGTACTGGACAGCTCCGGAATATACCGGCGTCTGCCGTACATTGTTTGGGTATAGCCCGTGCTTTTGGCATCTTCCACTACCAGCTTCATATAATCCCGAACGCCCTGGTAATTGGCAAGATAATTTTGAATATAATCCTTCGCCTCATAGCGGCTTACACCAATATCATCTGCCAACGAAAACTCAGAAATACCATAAACAATGCCAAAATTGACGGCCTTGGCGTGGCGGCGCTGCAAAGCGCTCACCTGCTCCGGCTCGACCCCAAAGACCTGCGAGGCGGTAACTGTGTGAATATCCATACCGTCAATAAAGGCCTGCTGCATTGTATGATCATCAGCAATATGGGCAAGCACACGCAGCTCTATCTGACTGTAGTCTGCATCCACAAGCACACACCCCGGCTTGGGAATGAACATTTTACGGATCTCCGCACCCAGGTCTGTACGCACAGGAATATTCTGCAAATTGGGGTCTGTGGAAGAAAGTCTACCCGTGGCTGTCACAAGATTCTGGAATGTTGTGCGGATCCTGCCGTCATCATCGATCACCTTCATCAAGCCGTCTGCATAGGTGGATTTCAGCTTGGTCAGCATTCTGTAGTCCATAATCGCCGGAATAACAGGG
>CAZLLC010000018.1:0-21799 GCA_964560245.1 uncultured Oscillospiraceae bacterium
TAGTCCGATGCCGCGCTCCAGCGAATGGTCTGCTCGTCCACATAGGCAAGCCCCAGATCTTCATTCCATCCGTTGCGACCGGATACCCAGTCCAGCAGCTTGAAGCGGGCTACGCCTGAACGGTCTAAGTGAAGGCTGAACACCTCGCCCTCGGTGTAGCCATCCAGCTGCACATTGTTATTAAACGTCCAGCCACCGTTTATATTCTCGGTTACGGTGTTGACCGGGCTGCCCCAACCCCATACTAAGGATCGGGTATTCTCACCCTGGTCGATGTAGTCGGTATATACCAGCCAGGTGCGCTGACCCACATCGTCCTTGACCACATATTTCTGAAGCCACTGGGTCGGTGAGGTCACGCCAAAGTCGTTGCCGGGCGTCTGCAGCACATAGTAGCCTTCCTCTATAGCAAAGTAGACATTGGTGTCGCTCTTTGTCCAGCTCAGTGTTTCCGGACTCTTGTAAAGCCGGGGTGCACTGATGGTCATAGGACCGGTCATATTGATAAAGATCAGATCATACCAGATATCCCCGTCGTGGAACTCGTTTAAGTCAATACGCAGATCCTGTGTGCCCACCTGGAAGCTGCCCCAGTAACGATCCCATTTGCCGCCGTGGATATAGTTGCCGGTGGTGGATGCATTGACCTTAAATACCAGATGGGTATAGCCAGCTTCCCACAAATCTCTTATGTATTCTGCTTTCAGACTGGGATTGGCTGCCAATTTAATACTGTTATCGTCAGCAAACAGCACCGTTCCTGTCCAGTTCTGGCGCTGGAAGAATTCCACAGGAGAGTCAAATTCCGGCAGTGTCGCCTGAACGGTGATCGTTAAGTTTTCGCTGACATTTTCTACGGTATAAGTACCGTTTTTACCGGTGATCACAGCGCCGTTTACCAGCACCACAACCGTGGCCTCCGGATTTTCCGCTGTTACCTTAAAGGTATAGCTTTCGCCGTGGGTCACACGGTCTGCACCGGTGACGGTATAGCCGAAACCGGTCACCTTGTTTACGGTGTAGATATTTAGTTGGATATTTTCCACCGTAATGTTCAGATCTTTCTGTACATTTTCCACGGTGTAGACACCTGCACCCTCTACCGCTGTACCGTTGACCTTCACCACAGGGCTGCTGCCCGTGTAGCCCTCCTGCAAAGACAGGGTAAAGCTGTAGCTGCGCCCTTGGACAGCGGCGGAAGCGCCGCTGAGGGTGTAGCCCTCGCCGGTGGGTAAAGTCACACGGTAGGTCGTCAGCTTCACAGGCTCGATCTTCACCGTCAAATCGGTAAATTTCGCCCCGTTTGCCATCATGGTAAACAGCTCGTCAGACTTAAATGCAGTCAGATCCACCTCAAAGGCGCAAACACCCTCTGCAAAGCTGTCCGCACTGACACAGATCTCGCCGTCGGACCAGTCATCTTCGCCATACCAAATTTGGGCATCACCTATATCGCCGGTCAGGGTCACATTCAGATGGGTATAGCCGGCTGCGATCAGATCCTGAGTGGTGGCAAGACGAAGCTTGTAGTCCGATGCCGCGCTCCAGCGAATGGTCTGCTCGTCCACATAGGCAAGCCCCAGATCTTCATTCCATCCGTTGCGACCGGATACCCAGTCCAGCAGCTTGAAGCGGGCTACGCCTGAACGGTCTAAGTGAAGGCTGAACACCTCGCCCTCGGTGTAGCCATCCAGCTGCACATTGTTATTAAACGTCCAGCCACCGTTTATATTCTCGGTTACGGTGTTGACCGGGCTGCCCCAACCCCATACTAAGGATCGGGTATTCTCACCCTGGTCGATGTAGTCGGTATATACCAGCCAGGTGCGCTGACCCACATCGTCCTTCACCACATACTTCTTAAGCCAGGAGGTGGGAGAGGTCACGCCAAAGTCGTTACCACGGGTCTCCAGTACATAGTAGCCGTCCTCAATGGCAAAGTAACAGTTCGTGCTGCTCTTTGTCCAGCTCAGGGTTTCGATGCTGCTGTAGGCACGAGGGTTGGATACGGTCATAGCGCCCGCATTGAAGTTCAAATCGTACCAGGTATTGCCGTCATGGAATTCATTCAGGTCAATGCGGATATCCACATCAACAGCTGCATCAAAGTTTGCCCAATAACGGCTCCAATCGCCGCCGTGGGTATAGTTGGTATTGTTGTCAGCGGCAGCTGCTGCATTTACGGTAAATACCAGGTGGGTATAGCCTGCATTCCACAAATCTCTTAGGTATTGTGCCTTCAGGGAACTGTTGGCAGACAGGCGCAAGCTGTTGCCATTTGATGTTGCAGAGGCGGCATTCCAGTTTGCGGGCTCCAGGAGGGTTTCCACGCCGGACAGCGCCGGCAAACCGGAAACGGTCACCGTCACCTGCACATCGGATGTAATACCCGCAACGGTGTACACGCCATCATCAGCGGAAAGTATCTTTCCGTCTGCCCGAACAGTAAGCTCGTAGGACGGACTGTCCGCCGTTACCATAAAAACAATACTCTCTCCATAAGAAACTGTCTGTATACCGGAGGGGGTGATTTGGTAGCCTCTGCCGGTGATCAAATTTACGGTATAAGTGTTCAGGGTTACGCCGGACACCGTAATTACTTGAGGCTTTGTGACATTTTCGATCACATAACTGCCATCGCGCAGGGTAAGCTCCACATTGTTTGCCTTTACCACAGGCTGGCTCTTGCTGTAGCTTTCAGCCAGCATCAGTGTAAAGGTGTAATCCTGTCCGTAGTAGGCAACAGGCTCACCGCTCAAGGTGTATCCTGCACCGGTGGGCAAGGTGACCTGATAAGCATTCAGCTCCACGCCCTCTACGGTCACAGTCAAATTCTCAGTGACGCCGGCTACCGTGTATTTACCGGCTGCATCCGGTGTAACGACCTGACCGTTTACCTTTACAGTGGGCGTACATTGGGTGCAGCCCTCTGCCAGCTTCAAGGTAAAGGTGTAGTCCATACCGTAGCCAACAACCGGATTTCCCAACACCGTATACAGCTCGCTTTGGGGCAAGGTAACCCCCAAAGTATGATAGGTGATCTCGTTGGAGCAATCACTTTTTCCTGCCTTATTTACCGCCTGCACCTGAATTGTATAGGTGCCCGGCACAGACAACACCGCGAACGATGTATTCTCGGTGGAAAACAGATCGCTTCCGTTTACTTTAACAATATAGCTTTCAGCATTTTCTACTCGATCCCAATATACGGACAAGTCGTCTGCCAATGCAATTACAGGCGCTTCCGGTACACGCACCGGATCACCCTGCTGTCCCCAATCCGCAAAAAACAGGACACCGGCAACGATCAACGCAGCCACCAGCAGCAAAGCCAACAAAAGATATAGTTTCTTTTTCATGCTGTCCTCCTTATTCTTTGTATTTCGGTCATTAGTAGAAAATCAGATTATCCAAATCGAATTTATATCCCTCACGGCACCAAACCGCGCCGTAGGACATTGCATCCTCAATAAACTGACGGACTTCGATCTTCATTTGGGTTTCATCGGTTTCGTACTGCATATAGTTATACAGGTACATATACCTCGGCTGAAGCTTGACCACCTCAAGCCTTTGGATATATACATCCTTTTGCTCCCGGGGCAGGTCACTTGCTTCCACTTCCCCGATCGCCTGATTCAAAAGTCCGATGGCTTTTTCAAGCAGCGGCTTGTTTGCATAATTCAGACCCGTACTTGATGTCCAGTTGTTCGCCTCCAGGGCTTCGTACTCCGTAGTGATCATCAGCTCCACATATTCCGTGGCATAGCCGGCAGCAATATCACCAAAATAGTACTTATGGAATTCTGCGATCAGCTCATTCACATCATAATTGGGATTCCACAGAAGTTTGCCCAGCACATACCGTTCCAAAATAGACTGATAAATCGGGTATTCCTGATGGGTAGACTGCAACAGTACATATTCTACGCCAATTTGATCCGCTGTTGTCAGGCGGTCGTGCCAGGAGGGCAGTGTCCAATACACCCAGTACCACAGGTTGTGCATCGTTGTATAATCCCAGAGCATAAACCGGTCTGTGATCGCACCCCATTCCTGCATATAGGTATCACCGTAGGTGGTATCGTTCTGTGCCGGATGCTCATAGCTGACAAACCGATTGTTGTTAATGGGGGCCAGACGGACCACCACATTATCCCGAAGCTTGCAGGTTGGATCGATCACTTCAAATTCCCCAGCCGCGTTCTTGTTCACCGGCGCGTAAGAAGAATACTGATAGGCAAACATAACAATGCTCACTTCCCGTTCAATGCCTTCCTCGGCTACGAACTGGGCGATATTCTCTGCCAGCGCATTGACAAAACGAATCATAATACCGGCATCGGTATATTGCTTGGAGGCTTCAGTACACTTAGGGCACAGGCAAGGACGACCAAAATAATCGTTTTGACCGAACATATAGTAGTTATTCTCATCTTCGTCGTTGCGAATAACTTCCTTCATACCTGCAACAGCCATACCCAGTGCGGTGGGCGTGCCGTCTTCCGCCGTCAGGTAATAGCTTCCATCCTCATTGATGCCATCGCTGTAGCACAGGTCTGCCGCATACTGGCAGTACGCACCGGCACTGACAGGATCAATGATGATCTTCGTGCCGTCATTGGAAAATGCGTGGGTATACTTGGGGTCGATCGCTCCATCCACCACATACTGCTCTGCTTGCGCCCACGCCAGGGCATTGTGGGTCTCATAACCCTGCCACCACTTCATATTGCCGCCCATTTCCTCAGAAATATTCAAATATTCCGACGTGAAGCGATGGTGGACCTGAAACTCAGAATTGGTATTGTAGAAGCAATCCGCATCCAGATATACTCTGTAGTTAAAGGCAGGAATTTCCGTTCTGTCACAGGCGTATACCATAGCCTGCTCCCCTTGGGGAATATAGGTGCAGTCCGCGGTTAAAAACTTCACACCTAAATGGTATTCCAGAAAATCCAAAACGCCGTAAATGGTTCCACGGTCGCCACCGCCGCAGATCAGCAGGGCATTTGACTTGTTTTTCATCACAAAACCATCGGTGCCCAGAGTCCCGGCGTCTGCCGTCACCCCGGAGGATTCCATAAAATCGGTGCGACCGACGGAGATCACTTTGCTATCGATATATTCACCGTCAGCAGCATAGGGCATACACACGCCCGTGATTTGCTCTACATAAGTAATGAGCTGCTGGGCTGCATATTTTTCGCTTTCTGTTGCCAGTGTGGAAATGATCACAGAATACTCCGCCACATTTCCCAAAGCCTCACCAAAATCAATTCCCTGTGTGCGGGAGGTAGCAGAAACATTGGGATTGACAGGTTCTGAATCCCCTGTCCCCTGCTCTGTAGGCTTCTTACCGCAGCCTGTCATACACAAAGACAACAAAAGCGCGCAGCAGAGGATCAGAGCAAGGAGTTTATTTAATTTTCTCATATTCAATCCTCCACCACCACGATGTAAACTTCTGTCGTAATATTGCCCCGCTGATCGGTGGCAACATAGCGGATCTTATAGGTGCCGGCAGTCAAATTCTGAAGCTCCACAGCATCTATTTGACCCTCACCCTTGCTGACTATTTCTACACCATAATCAGGGCGCAGGAGAATGGCTTTTACGGTCGCAGCCGTAGCATCCTCAGCCGTTGCGCCGGGAATAACCAGGCTGCCGCCTGTTTTTACGGTTGCGGGAACTTCACCGCTCAGCGTGATTTTCGGAGCTTCCTGATCCTCCACGGTAAAGCGGCATACCGTTTCCTTTTTCGTATTGGCACGGTCCGTTGTAACGAGCTTCAAGGTATAGGTGCCCACATCCGTAAAGGTTACATCGCCCACGGTTTTCGGATCTGCGTCCTGACATACCACCGTTCCGTCCGCTAAGGTCATCGTCACGGTTACGGTGGCATCCGGTGTCAAAACATCATAAGCAGTGAGGCCATTGAGCTTCAAGGTATCGCCGCTGGACACATAGGCGTGATTGACGATAAAGTCCCGGGTATTCAAGGCCGGTGCAACAATATCGCCATATTCAAAGGCAGACTGATAGAAATACTGGTTGCTCACCTGCGCGATCGCAAAAGACGCTGTGCTTCCCTGAATCTGAAGGGGACAAACATCCAGATAGACACCGTCTTGGAAGCCCTCAAATGCAACCCCGTTTACATCCGTCTGCACATAGGTCTCAATTTTGGATGCATTCATGAGCGCCCGGTAGAAATCGTGATATTCCAGGGTGTATGTGTAGTAGGTCTTTCCCTGATAAACGCCGGAAGCAAAGGTCTGCGCCTGCTTCTGCAGCTGAATCAGGGTGTTTTCACCGTTGACATACAGGTAAGGTGTTGCGCTCTGCAGCCCCATCACAGAAATGGCAATACAGGTACCGCTTCCGTCTGTCAGCCGAAGCTCCATACCGTTAAAGTTCAGCTGTTCCTCCAGCACAACAAACTGTACCGGCAAGCTGGTAGCAGAGAGCTTATAAGGCAGACTAACTACAGGATCAGAGGCAAGCACGGTGATCATCGTACCGGCATCGTTGGTTTCGGCCACTGCGCCCCTTGGCAGCAGCAACGCATCGCTGCCGCTCACGATCTCCGTCGGACGCACATACAGGTCATAATACTGACTGCCCCGCTCCGTTCTGTACTCCACATTCAGCACAGTAGGCTCCTGTGGCAGGAGGATGGTTGCCTCCTGCTTTTGACCGCCTATGTAAACGGCATAATCCAGTTCCTTTTGGGTCAAATGATCATATACTGTGATTTCCGGGAAGGTAAATGCTTCTGCGCACAACGCGCTACGGGGGAAATCCCCGGTAAATTCCACATAGTCCCGGTTCACGGAAAGTTCAACCGTGATCTGCTTTGTATCCAGCAAATCGGAAGCTGTAACAGAGATCTTCATTTCTTCGGTAACCTTCAGCTTGTCGCCGGGTTTGACTTCTTTTCCGTTTACGGTGATTACGCAGTTCACCGTACCGTAGCCGGAAGCCACAGGCTCCTGTACCGTGTAATGCTCTCCCATTTTCACAGAGCAGACCGGATAGGAAACCGTCAATTCCGGTTTCTCAATCGCAGTCACGGTCACCTCTTTTTCAATGGCTGTGCCGTACTGGTTCAGCGCTTTGAAAGAGATGTTGTATTCCCCGGTTTCAGCAGGGGTGAAGGTATCCCCCTGGTGGGAAACGGTATTTCCATCCTTTCTGATCGTAACTGTCATATCCGTCACAAACTGTTCGAAAACAGCAGGAAGGTCATAGGGCATACCTTTAATAGCCGGCAATCCCTGTCCAAAGCCCTCCAAGGCCAGGCTGTTATCATCCTCATAGCCCTCTGCAAGTCCATTCATATCCACGCCGCCAATGCTGTAAACGATCACATCGCCACGGCCACTGGTAACTGCCAGATCCAAATAAACCTCACCGGTGGTAAAGCCCGCAAACTTATTGGTCAGCTTACTGCCCTGCAGGTTCGCAACGGGATACCAGTCCGCACCTATGGTGGTGGGATAGCCTTCCGAAGGTGTGCTTCCCTCTGCCCAGCCCACAAGATGGTACATACCGTAGCTGTATACCACCTGATTTTCCGTATCATAGGCAAAATTCATTGCCTGAAGGCTTTCTGCAGGTCCATAGGTCTTTTTATCGCTTACATAGGAAGCAGACCGCCAATAGCTGTGGAAGGTAGTATTCCATGCCACAGCATCCGCAGTTAACGGCTGGTAGTTATTGGCGCCCACCTTGGTATTGCCGAAGGTGGCAGATACCAGGGTATTATCATAGATCATACTTTCCGCCGTCAGATCACTGTTGCGGCTGAACAGGATGGTAACCTTGTTATCAGGATCGTAAATATCTGTCAGGGTTACCTCCACGGCACTGATACTGCCACCATAGGTATGGTTCGTATTGAAGGAGATCACAGGGGTGTTTTTCCCCAGCTCATTCAAATTGATGATGCCGTTATAGCGGAAGCCCGCGGTAGTGGAGGTCATATTCAGCACCAGTCCCCCATTGGAAGAACTCAAGGTCTGTGTATTTTCGTGACCCTGACCCTCCACGCCGCTGTCAAAGCCCTGCACATTGGTCAGGAAGGATTGCATTCCGGAAACCACCGAAACCGTTGTGGTCTGTGTCACCGTCTCCCCCTCAATCTGTGCCGCAGAAGACAGGGTGTAGATACCGTCATTTGCCAAGGTATAGCTGTCGGTCACCTCTGTCACAGAGCCGTCAGGGGCTGTTACCGTAAGCTGTACCGGATAGTTTTTGCCGCAGTAGAAGCCGTAGGCGCCGGATGCGGAGATCTGCTGTCCCACGAAGTACTGCTCCAGGAAGGTGGTCACAATTACCTTTTCATCCACTACGGAAAAAGGATAGTTGACACTGCGCGTCACCCCAAATACGTCTGTATACTCATAGCACAGCAGCCACAGACCAGCTTCCCGGGGTGTAAAGGAAACGGGGGCATTGGCGCCGCGAACCGTCTGTACCTTCTGTCCGTCAAACCAAAAAACAGCACTTACCTCATAAGGTTCCAATTCCGGCGCTCCGTCTGTGCGGATAATACCGCTTTGCACCGTTATGCCCGGGAATTGAGTGGCAACGCCGTTTGACACCGTTTGCGGCACTTGCGCCGTGTAGGTCAGCGTGTCTTCCGGCGCACACTCATAGACCTTCAGGTTGACGATTTTATTTTCATATTCAAACAGGTAGCTTCCCTGTGCCCAATCCAGCAGGACACAGTCTGCATCCTTTGCGATCGTTTCACCGGTGGGCGCGGTGGCAGAGATCAGCCCCTGCTCCGGCACATATTCCTGCCCCAAAAGGGCATATTCATAAACAACTGTCTTATCTTTCTGTGCCTGTACCGGGCTGACCGTACTTAGCACAACCGCAAGGCACAGCATCAACAGGAGGGTTCTGATCCACTTTTGTTTCATAAATGCCTCCTCACTCAAAACTCAGTGTCAGCTCTGCCTGACATTGGATGCCATCGGCAAAGAAATACTGCAAGGGTGTGGACTCCGTAAAGCAGCCCAGACGCAAATCGCCTTCCATGCGGTATATATAGCTTCCATTTTCTACGGACATACCTGCCACAGAAGAAATACTTGTATTGCGCCGGTCCGCTTTAAACGGTGTCAAACCGCTGCAGCCAATGTTGTATTTATTCCAGGAATCGGTCATCCAGAAAGAGCCCTTATTTTCACCGCCGGCCTCTGCCGCATAGGGCTTGTCCACCGCAACGGTCAGCACGACCCAGGTCTTTCCTGCGGAAATTGCCTTTTCGATGATACTTTGAGAAACGGTGTAGCGGAAAATATCCGTATTGCCTTGGGTATTTACTATAAATTTACCATCCTCGGCTACAAGGTATGCCTTTGTCTGTTCATCAAAAAACAGCGCATCCAGATTGCTGTTCAGATATTCGTCAAAGCTTTGCACATGGAAGCTGTGGGTATAGATGTGCTCTGCGCCGTCTTTCGTCAAGGTTGCTGTCCAAAGATAGTCACCGGATGCCAACGCCTCAGTTTGAAAACCGTCAGGCTTTTCCAGCAGCTCTACAGCTGTATCATTGCAGCAGAGTTGATAGCTGATCTCATAATCCCCCTGGTAGGAATCCTGCTCCTTCACCAGTCGGGGCAGAAACAGCGACTCCAAATAGGCAACGGTTTGGGGTATTTCCGCTGAAAACACATAATTGGGCTTTTCTTCATCGGTGACCGTCAGGTGGATGGTGCCCGTGGCGGTGGTGCTTTCGTATGTAAAGATGTAGCTGCCTACCCCTATGCTCTGAATATAGCTTTTGGCAAACTTACTGTTCATCAGCCACTGGCTGTCAGAAAGCTGCTGACCGTTCTGGTCAAAGACCTTGGAGGTCTCCTGTGCAGGAACATCAACCTTATTTTCAGGGCTTTGCAGATCCACCGTCACATGGGGAATTTCCATCGTCTGCTTGGACTGACTTGGCTGCGTTTCCGCCTTTTTTTCGCCACATCCCCATAAAGACAGGGTAATGGCAGCCAGCAGAACAGCTGTAGTCAGTTTTTTTATGCTCCGCTTCATCCTTTCAGACCTCCCACCATAAACTTTCTGTTGATGATCTTCTGCGTACAGGCGTAGAGAATGATCGTAGGAATCGTGACCATAGTAAATCCCGCCATCAGCTCCGGCAGAGATACCCGGTACGCACCTGCCCGCAGATTGAATAAGTACATACCGTAAGAGATGTTGGGTGTGCTGGGCAACCACACCAGATAGGTGCTGTAGTCATTCCAGGTGCCCATAAAGCCCAAAACCATCAGCACAACCGCCTGGGGCATTGCCATTCGTAAGTAGAAATCGAAGAATATCCGATAGCGTCCTGCACCGTCGATCTGCGCCGCCTCCGCATAATCCCAGGGGATCGACTTAAAGGTGCCGTACATCAGAAGGAAGTTTGTGCCGGAGAAGCAGCCCACCGGACTGGTGATAATATTCAAAAGCAAATTGTCGTACACGCCCAACGCCTTGTTGATCTGCATAGCGGAGGGCATACTGCCTACGATCGGCAAAATCATAATAATAATGCCCAGGGAGAAATAAAACTTTCTGCCGATAAATTCGTACTTTGCTTCCGCGTAGGCAAAGCAGGCTGTAAAAAAGGTGCCGAGCAGGGGCTTCAGGACTGAGGTGAGGAAACTCACCGCAAACATACTGCCCACGCTGACCTCCAGCCGCTCATCAAAGATCACGAAAATCTCCGTAAAGTTAGACCAATTCAGCTTGGCAGGCAATCCGAAGGGGTTATACAGGCACTCCAGATTATCTGCCTTCAGGCTGGTGATCAGCATATACAACGGAAGCACCAGCATAGACAGGGCATAGATGATCAAAACGACCCAAAGCACCCAATAGACTGTCTTGGCAAACACATCCATCGGGGTTACGGTATTTTTTCCGATTAAAGGTTTCGGAACCATTTTTCGTTCTGTCATAATCATTTCTCCACTGTATAGTCAAACTTCTCAAGGAAACGCTTAAGAAGCATCGTCAGAGGTCCGATCAAAACGGTCAAAATCAATCCGCCTGCGGCGTATTTGGGGTAGTTAAATTCCGTACCGTCCACCAAAACAGCCCGTGTGAAGTAGTAGCCCATATTGGAAACATAGCTGGGAGCTTCCGTATAGTAGAATTCCATCAGCGGGCCGCCATTGGAGAAAATAGCCGCAAAGCCGGTGACCAGAAAGGTGGTCAGGGTGGGATAGATCAAGGGCAGGATAATATAGCGCAGCTCCTGGAACATATTGGACACACCGTCAATTTTGGCGCTCTCAAATATCTCCGGGCTAATGCCACGCATTGCAGTAGGATACACCAAAAGACTTGTGGAGAAGGAAAGCCAAATGGAATAAAACAATGTAGTACCAAAGGCGTATTCTTCGCTGTACAAAAGATTGAGCCACTTACCCTCGTTAATGCCAAACATCTTGCACAGCTCTGTAAGCGGTCCGTTGGAACCGATAAAATTCACGAACACCAAAGAAATCACCAAGCCGGACATAATCGAGGGAATCATCACCAGAAAGCTGATTCCCCGATTGAACGGGCATTTTTTGAACAGCAGATAAGAAAAACAGATATAAAGGGGCATACAGATCACAAGATTGATCGCATACATCTTCAGAGAGTTGATCAGGCTGTAAAACAACAAATTACCGTTGCTCGTCATTTCCTGCCAAAACAGCTGGAAGTTCTTAAAGCCGGCAAAGTGCCTGCCTGTGCCGTCAATGCTCTGGAACGCCAGGATAATGGAGTTAAAATTGATGCCGATATAGAAAATGCAGAACAGGATCAAGGGATAACCGATCAGTGAATACACGAACAGATTATCCTTGACACTTCCAAGCCCACCTTTTTTCCGCATTTATCTCACCCTTTCTGTGATTTGGTTGCTTATTTTTAAGAATAATAACCGTAGCTCTTAGCCTGATTCAGCCAGGTTGCCCATCTGTCTGCTGTATTATAGGCAGCAATTTCCTGCATAAACTTCTGCACATCGCCGCCAGCATTAGCGATCAGTGCCGGCAGGGGCTCTTGCTGTGTGCTCAGGTTATATGTCATATAGCTGGTACCCAGGGCAGAATAGGCATATACAGGCACAGAGGCAGTGTCAATAAAACCGGAGCGTACGATCACGTTCTGTGTATCCTGCAGCATATCATAGGCATTGCGGGTAAACTTGGACATACCGTTCAGATGTTCCTCAGACAGCTCGTAGTTATAGTTCCACAGCATACCCGTCTGCTGCGCCACCTGACCCATATTGCTATCAGACAGCATAAAGCTTAAAAAGTCCATAATGGCTGCCCGCTTTTCTTCATTTTCCTGCTTGACCACCAAAATACCGCCGCCGGTTTGGGAGTGGATCACACTCTTGCCCTCGGTGCTGGCGGGAACCAGCATATAGCGGTAGTCCGCTTCGCCGTATGCCTTGGCATCCGGGTCATAGTTTTTCATACTCTCGATCAGCTGCCGGGAGCCGTTTTCAAACCAGTTGCCCTCCACAATAAATGCAGGACCGCCGGCGGTCAGGAACTGGGTATGGGAGGCATCCACAGTCAGCGACACGTCATTCAGGGTCGCCTCGCTGACATAATTGAGGTTGCCCAGATACTCACTAAGGAACTGACCCATTTGATCCACGCCCTTCATAAGCATAGACTGATAGCCGTTTTCAATGGTGATCACCATCTTTGTGCCATCGTACAGCTCCACCTCAGCGCCGTTAGAATCGTGCTGATAGAAGGTGCGGAAGCCTTCCTCTCCCAAATACTGGGCAAGGTAGGCATAGGCCACATTGCTTACATACTCCGGGTGCTTTGCGCCCATATACAGAAACACTTCCGTACCGCTGTTGCGGATCTTTTCGCACATAGCCTTGAACTGCTCCATATTCTGAGGCTGTCCGTCATCATAGGTGCCCTCCACGCCGTCCTTGCCGGGATGAACGCCGTTGCTGCCGCCCAGCTTGCCATCCTTATCAAAGAGCCAGCCGTTTTCCGCAAAACGTTCATAGTCAAAAATCAGACCGGTGGGGCTGATATTGTAAGGAACCATATAGGTAACGCCATCCTTGGTGGCCATTTCCATCCAGGTATCCTTGTTCATAATTTTATCGCCGATGGTACCGCTCTCTCCGGCGGGCGTTGCAGCCAGCAGATCATTCAGGCTCTCCAGATAATCGCCGCTAAAAATGGTGCCGAAGTTGCAGTCCTCCGCCATAATAATATCGTTCTTGGTTCCGGATTTAATATCCGCGATCAATACGCCGGACAAATTCAAATTGCCCTTGGCATTTACATAATACTTATCGTTGGTGGCATTCCACTGCTCTGCCAGGTTTTTGATCCAGTCGTCACCGAATTCACCGGTGTAGTAAGAAAGCGTGATCTCTTCCTTGCCGGTATGCTGTGTATCCTCTCCGCCGCCGCAGCCGGTCAGGGGCAGACACAGCAGTGCCACTGCCATCATCAGGGATATTGCTCTAAATACTTTCTTTTTCATAACAGCCTCCTCAAATCAAGAACATATCAATTTCTTCCAACCGATCGTCCTGCAGACGAACGGTCTTTACTTCATACTTTCCAAAATCCAGCGCCCGCACCGCATTGCCGCAATGCAGAACCGTCTGCGCCTCACAGGCGGTATTGTTCTGCAGACGGAGCAAATAGCCGTCGGTTTCCGATGCCCGGAACATGGTCACCAGCGCAATATCCGGATTGGTATGAGAAATTTCATAGGCATGTCCGGATTTTTTATCCACCGTGGGGAAGATGTTCATAGCAAAGGGCTTTTCCGCAAACAGGTCTGCATTCTTTTGCAGCTCATTTTCTTTTGCCGGCTGCAGACGCAGGCGGTAGCTTCTTTGTCCCTGGTCGCATTTCGGCAGGAAAATATTGTCTCTGGTAAGGGGTCTATCCGGCACAGGATGGGCAAGATAGGTCACATTACGCAGAAGGGTCAGCCGCGCCGTACCGCTACAGTAGGAAGAGCCGTAAGAATCCGGTGTCAGTACCTGCAGGTAATCCTCGCCGTTTTTCATAGCCACAAAGTCGTGTGCCACACATTCTCTGCCATCCATATACAAGGCTTCTGTGCCAAATACCTGCTGACCGATATAGCTTTCTGCCTGCACTGGAATATGCAGCTTGATGCACTTATCCGTTTCTGCCGGGAACAGATCCACCTCCACATCTACCAGGGAGCCTTCCTTGTAGATCTTATAGCCGATCCGGGCTCTGGTCAGCCCACAGGCAAAAAATGCTTCTGCCGCCAGGTAGATCGGGCCATCCTCCGTGATCTCCAGGGAGTGAAGTCCCCGGAACACGCCATCGCCTTCGTTGAGCAGTGTAAAAGGCACAGGATTTTTGCCAATGCCGTTGTGCAGCTCCTCATCGGACATTGCCCAGGGGTCTGCCGTATCGTCATAGGAAACCAGCTGGAACATATCCCCGTGCGCATACTCCTTGCCGTTTACCACATAGCTTTCTATCAGGCCGGTTTCTTTGGAGATCCGCAGCTTCTTTACGCCGTTATCAAAGGTAATATCTTCGCCGTAGGTGTATACCGGCTTGGGCTCTACCACGGTTCGGGCTGTAAATCTGGTAATATCCAGGGGCTTCAGCTTTGCCTTGAAGATCACCTTCTTGCGCCAGTCAATGCTGATATTGCTGGCTTCTTTGATGGTTTGACAAGGTACAGGCTTTCCGTCCTCATCAAAAATTTGTAGGTTGGAATACTCGCTGTCAAAATAATCGGTAGGTATGATGGACAGCTCGCATTCCACAAACTGCTCATCATCATAAGGCTTGGGATTGAACACAAAAATGGGATAGGTGTTTTCCTCTGCCACATGCTGACCCTTCACCATACTGAAAAATGCCTCCAGCTTCAGCTTTTCCAGCTCTTTCAGTCCGTGATTGATGTAGCGCAGAGAGTTATCCTCGCCTGCCTTGATCACCGTGCCTGCAAGCACATCGTGGAACATGACGGTGAGCACATCCTCCGTAACCTCCCGCAGAGTATCCTCAGGATATTCACAAATGCCCCGCAATGCCGCGGCGGAACGCATTTTTTCTGTCAGGAACTGCTGCCGCTCCAGTTCACGGTAAATCTGCTTCAGTCCGGTCATAGAGGTATAGCAACCGGGCATACAGGAGATCAGCGACTGATCCCATACAGCATCGGGCTCATTTTCCGCAAAGAAGGTATCAGGCGTAGAATGAATGATCTCCACATCGGACTGCTTCATCAGATCTTCAATATCTGTCAGATCCTTATGGGAAGGACCACCACCGTGGTTACCTACGCCCCACAGGGATACGGTCTCGTCGTAGTCCTTCAGACGCTCTATATCTGTAGAGATTTTCTCCGCCGCCTTGCCTAAGGGGGAATTATACTCTGTGCCCCGAAACGCCTTGATTTTGCTTCCGTCGTAGCCTGTCCAGTAAAAATACTCACTGGGCAGCTCCAGCTGGGGACGAATGTACTTGCTGTAGGGCCGCATAAAAATGTAGTTTTCCTGACCGCACTTTTTCACGATCTGCACCAGACCCCGGCTATGACCGAAGGCATCAAAGCACACCGCCGTTTTGGGCAAATTTTCTTCACCAAATCTACTGCGGAAGAAATCCATACCCACCCGGATCTGTCGGATATAGCTTTCACCGTGTCCCATCAGACAATCCGGCTGCAGATACCAGCCGCCGGAAACGTGCCACTTTTTCTCTTTCACAAGCTGTTGGATCTTCCGAAACAGCTCCGGGGCATATTTTTCCGTATATTCATAAATGCTGGACTCGCCGTGACAGAATATGTAATTATGCTTTTCCATCAGGTTGGCAGCACTTTGAAAGGTGGACAGCGTGGCAGACATTCCCTCTGCCCATTCCCACTGCCAAATGGTGTCGATATGAGAATTACAAATCAAATGTAATTTTTTCACAGTTTTCTCCTTAATCTTCTCTAATAAACAAGGCACAGCCCGGTTTTAAGGTTGTTTCGATCGTACTGCCCGCAGAATATACGCCATCCATTTCCTGCACCGTATATCCTGTACCCGGCAGCGTTAGCTTCAAAGCATTGTCGTACACACTGGAAAGGTTTACCACGTAATAACGCTTTTTCCCATCTTTTTTAAAGGTGGCCACCATAATCTGATTGCTGCACTGTGCCGTAACACCGGGCTCTGAATGCCGCAGCATATCCGGAAGCTCACCGTGATAGATGCACTCTGAATCAGGGAGTTTTTTCACTGTTTCCCAGTCAAAGCCATTGTCATAAGTGCCGTAGGCTGCTACACCCAAAAGCGTACTTTCCAAAAGGTCTTGAGCAAAGGGTTTCATAAACGCATTCAATTCCTTGACCCAGGTCACATACTGTGTAGGCTTTCCGTTTATATCGATGAATGCCGCGCCGCCGTTTCTCCCATCTTCCATACTGGGCTCATTTCGCCAATCCAGCGGAAACACGCCGGGGAACCAGCCAAAGCCGGCGGCGCCGTATGCGGCGGTCACATTGACTTGCAGCGCCATTTCCCCAAAGGTCATCTTTCTGCCGGCTTTGAACCACTGCCCCACCTGCATAAAGTTGTAAAAGCGGCTTCCGTATTTCATACATTTAAGCTTGAAATAGGCGTTTAATTCAAACAGCGCCGTATGCACCGAGGTAGGAACCGTGGGCCAAAACTCCTCAAAGGGATATTTGTCCTGAGAAATCACTTCAAAAGGTGCTTTGCTGAGTAATCCCTCAACCAGGCAGTCATAATAGCGGAACCGATTTTCAAATTTAATTTCCAAGTCGCCAGTCAGAGAGAAAGGCAACTGCATGGCATCCAACGCGCCGGGGTGCCCGTGAAACGCCATACCACCCCAAAAAATCTCATCGTTGATCGAGTAGGAAAAGAAATTGGCGTGAAATTCATAGCCCGGAAAATTCTTGTCATAAACACGCTTTGCGTGGGCAACACCGGGGAATGACAAGTAGCCGCACTCGTCGCTGAAGGTGATGCCCGCAAACGCCGGATAGGATGCATAGCGCCGGATCTGCTGAACGAAGCGCTCATCCAGCGCATTCTTTTCCTCTTCCGTCAGCTCACCCCAGGGCTTTTCCCCATTATCTCCGGGAAGTATGCGCTGATATTCCCCTGAAGCCGGCAAGCAGGGCAAATAGCCGATCTGAAACTTTTCACACTGCCGGAAGGTTCGTTCTATTGTTTCCGGTCGGTCGTCCATTCCGTAGGCGAATATGCGATTAACGCCGATTCCCTTCAGCGTTTCAAAAACCTCATCCGAAAGGCGGTCAGGAATGCCGTCCCAAGGTCCTGTGGGTGGACAAAAGACGGCAGAAATAAATTCATTGTAAAATATCATAGATTAAAACCTCTTATGCAGTCAGGCTCTGCAGCAAAAACAGCAACTGTTTGTTTTTGTCGTTTTTGCTGTTCAACCTGCACAAGTGTTGCCTTTTCAATTTGTACATTGTGAATATAGCACAAGGATACACCATCCCATATTCTCGTATATTATAACATTTGACAGTTTTTACAGCAATGATATTTCTATTATATTTTTTGATCTTTTTAGTTGTTGTGCCGCCCCACCTTTTCGCTGTTTCCGTCAGAAAACACCCGAGAAAAATCCAGTTAAATTCGTACATTCTGTTGTTTTTTACATCTTTTTCCATCCGCATCAAATTATTTTAAAGATGCCGTTTTTTCTTTAACACTTGACTTTTTTTACAGTCCTGCTATATTTATGCCATAATAAGCTTTTTGGGAGGTATCTACTATGGCCGATACGCAAAAAAAGAATCCCGGCGAAACTTCCAAATTTATTCGCGACTCCCGGGAACTTTTCTATAATCCCCCCGCCGCCTCAGGAGTCGTGCCCAAGAATATAATGAATTCCAAGCAGGAGCTGACCTTCCACATTTGGACTTCTCCCAGCTCCGATCTGCACGCTCACGCAAACTATCTGGAGCTTTTCATTGTCACCGGCGGTAAGCTTCTGCACCAATTCGGTGACCGTTCCACAGTGATGCAAACCGGAGATGCTTTCTTAATATTTCCCGGTCAGTATCATCAGCACAGGCAGTACAAGCACTACGCCTCTCAGCATATCAACCTGACCTGCTCTCTGCCCCGTGCTGCCGCTATGTTCAAAAGCCTATGCGGAACAGAAACGCCGGAAATTCCCAAACAGAGCATTCATTTTAACGACAGCGAATTCAGCGTGGTCAGGGATATTCAAAATCTGATCTTCCGTTCTCAGACCAGCGATTATATGGATGCTGCGGTGCAATCGCTGTTTTCCTTCGCTCTGAGCTTTTTCTGCATTTCCCAAACCGTTACAGAAAATCCCACGGTTCTGCCCAAATGGCTGCAGCAGTTTCTGCAGAAGGTGGAAAGCATCGATTTTTCCAGCCCCATACATATGACCGACATCTATGCAATGTCCGGCTACTCCCAGTCTGCGCTGTCACAGCAGTTTAAGAAATATATGGGACAAACCCTGGTCAGCTATATCAATGATCTGAAACTGAATCACGCCTGCAACCAATTAAAAAACACCACTTTTTCCCTGGTTGATATCGCAAAATCCGCCGGTTTTGAATCCTATCCCCATTTTTCCCGTCTTTTCAAAAGTAAATTTGGTCTTTCTCCCCTGCAATATCGCGCATCTAACACGTTCGATAAATTCTGACCGTAAAATTGCATAGAAAAAAGGTGCACCACAGTTCAGGCAACTGTGATGCACCTTTTTTCTTCTTTTTTCACAACAGAGGTAAAAGGATATGCGTATGGGAATTGATCAGAAATCAGTTAATACGCATTGGAATTGGCGGAGATGGTTTGGATATAGGAATTGAAGAACTCTCCTTTCCCCTCCTTGCCGTAGTGCCCCGGCAGACGAGGCTGGTCCAATTCCTGAATTTCTTTCAATTCGCCGTTTAGATATTCGTAAAGCATTCTCTGACAGTTTTCGTTGCGCAGCAGCAAGGCGCCAAAACGCATCTCCTGCATTTCAAAACCAATGGACTTATTCTCTTTGTACCAAAGTGTTCGGTATGCCTCATAGACCTGGCGCACCAGCACTTGCATTGGCGGAAATTCCTCGTCAGCCAGCTTTTTCAGTGTTTTCTTATCGCCTGCCATATAGGCATTTTTCAGGCGGACACCCAGATCGCACTTATGGGCAAGCAGCCGGGTCAGCTTTGCATAGAAATCAAACAGATAATCATACGCCCGTCCGTCGATACTCTTTTCCAGTACAGCTGCCGCCGCAGTATACCGGGCTTTCATTGCATCGTGAACGGTGTAATCAAACAGCCCCAGCAGAGGATCGTTAAACAGCAGATATTTACTGGGGTTATGGACGTGGCTTTCCTCGTCCTCGGTAATATTTGGAAGCTCCAAATTCATAAATTCCCAGAAGTCATAGCCGAACATAGCAGAGAATTTTTCAGCGATATCCTGTCGGTTATAATTGCCACAGGCCATTTGTGCCGCGGCAAACAGTCCCGGCAGGGCGGCAAAATAGGAACAGTCCTTTCCGTCATCGCCCCACATGGTCATAATAATATGTTCAATATTATGCTCTTCGGCACTTTTTACCGCCGCCTCTGTGGAATCCAATGCAATCTGCAGATTGGGTGCGTAGCCTGTCCAGGTACAGACACCACCGGCAAAAACCGTCTTGTTATTTACAAACTGCTTGTGTGCCTTGAAATTTTTGTCGTAATAAGCTTTATTCTTTTCGTTATAGGCCCAATACACCAGTTCAACGCCTTCCGGTACCTGGTCCACCACCTCTTGGGGAATTCCATTTTCCTCCCAGTCCGTCAGGTGGAAAAACATATCGCTCCACATCATAGGCTGCAAACCGTACTTGTCAGTGAGCTTTTTCACCCGGTTCAGATGCTGAAGCAATATATCAAACCGGTTACGGTAGCCGTTTTGCTGCAAATACCTTCCCAAGCCTAAATGAAACGCCTCATCCATACCAATATGGACTTTACGGGTGGTAAAGCACTTGGATACCGTAGAGAGCATATTGTCGATCAGGGTATACACCCGTTCATCCCCCACCAAAAGCACATCGGCCATGTCCATATGTTGGTAGTATTCCTCCCAGCGGGGCAGGTGTCCTAAATGCGCCAGCACCTGAATACAGGGGATCAGTTCGATTCCGATGCTCTGGCAATATGCGTCCATATCCTTCAATTCAGCCATAGTATAGCCGCCACGCATATAGCCAAAGTAGGGCTCATTTTCCACCTCATAGGTATCCTCGGTGTAGAGCATCAGTCCGGTATAGCCCATTTTTTTAATGATCCCGGCAAATTCTTTTACTTTCTCCGGCTTCATCACGCCATTGCGGGAACAGTCGATCATTACAGTCAGTTCTTTAGGATTCATAGATCACATCTCCTTTATACTGCTGATTTGAACTATAATACGCTCAAATAAAAAATGCAAGTGTGATTTTAGTTGTTGCTGTCTTTTCTGCCTGTTATAAGCAATCTCCATCCATTCGTTGTTGTTTGCGACTGTGGAGAGGGGCAGGAACCGGCTGACACTTTTAAGGGGTGTCAGCCATTTTAAGCCCCTCTCACGACTGTTCTGTTCGGCCGTTTTGTGCCTACAAAATGTCCGAACAGAACCCCTCAAAAAATTGGTGTTAGATTGGGCGGGTACCCATATTGCTAATTGCCGCATAAGGATTACAAATCAGTGCCGATCACATCCTGTTTCACAGAGGTACTCCCCGGTCTTTTTCTATGCTTTCTATGACGTTTTTGAAAACCTCATAGAATTTCATCATTTTTACTTAAAAATGGATGATTTTCCCACTGGGAAAGCTCGCAAATGTGGATGATTGTCTTGCTATTTTCGCCCCATTTTGCGATTACACTAAAGGCCATATGTTCAAAATCATCATCCCGGAAAAGATGCCTTTCAGGTTGTTGATGATCAAATTGATCGCCCGGTTGGAGGTGTCCCAGACCTTCGGATTGTTCGTTCCCCTTGGTGTTGTGATCTCAATCATCACCATTGCTTTTTGAAATTTGGGAACTCCTGTTTCGCTTTCTTTTTCGATCTCATCGTGAATCATTGTGATCCAGTGTTCCTCCACCGCACCGGTCAGCTCCTTCAATCCCGGTAACGGCTCAGGAATTATTAATGTAACCGCCTGTTTATTGTGGTTTCTGTTTTCTCGCTTTGGGGTGTTATTTTCAGTGGCATTACTATACTGTTTCAAATCGTATATGACACCAATAATCTGACTGCGCAAACGCAATGTAATATCGTATGCTTTTTGTAATTTAATTATATCTTGCGCTCCCTCTTGTGGGAGTGTTTTTTCAATTTGAGCCAGCGTTTTCCGTAGATTGATATACAAGCACCGACACCCTTTCTGACTGTAATACATCCAAATACATTCGCAGTATCCGTCGATCCTCCCACTGAATCACGATGTGATATTCTGTCGGAGGAGGTGGTATATCACCTTTTTCCAACCGCATAATTGATTTTACCGCAGAGAAGAAATAGACGAATTTCAAAATGTCGCAAGCAGGATGTATATAAATGTTGATACGAAAGATTCTTCGGATGAAGTAAATGCTTCCGCAGAAAGTGTTGAGAATTAACAAAACTCAAACATTTCTCAAAACTTTCAAAAACATTCGATTGATATAATATGCTTGTAAAATGAAGAAAGAGGTAATCGTTATGAATAAAACCGATCAGGATTTTCTCGTT
>CAZLLC010000019.1:0-21667 GCA_964560245.1 uncultured Oscillospiraceae bacterium
CCCAGTATTTTCAAGGGTTTTTCGCACCGTGTTCTTCTTATGAGTTCGCAGCAGAGCAAAAAGCAAGGGTAACCTATGATAACATCCTACGGCTAAGCGATGATCCGGATGTAAATAATGTGATCAAATTCCTGCGCCAGCGGGAGATCAATCACTTCCAGAGATTTGGCGAAGCCATACAGCTTTTAAGAGAAAAGCTGAATCAAAAAAATGTTTATCAAACGAATCCTGCTATAGATATGTAAAAATTGGGAGGGGTTATCCCCTCCCAAAAAATTATGGTTCTATAATAAATTATACATAGCGGTTAATTAAAGATTCTGCAAGCCATTTTAAATAGCCGGAATCAGGAAATACTTGTAAAGCATCAATCGCTTTTTGTGTGTGATCCTTCACAAGGTTATCACATTCATTCAAGCCATAAAGTTGAATAAATGTGTTTTTCACAGCATCTGTTCCAACCGATTTACCCATTTTATCTGCTTCACCGATTACATCCAGCATATCATCGCGAATTTGGAATGCCAAGCCCATGTTGGATGCGAATTCAGAGGCAGCAGCAAGCTGCATAGCAGAGCCACCGGCTGCAACAATGCCGAGCATACAGGCACTACGGATCAGTGCACCGGTTTTGCGGATCTGTATATCAATTACCTCCTGCCTGGTGCATTGACGGTTTTCGCTTTCCATATCCAGCACCTGACCGCCTACCATCCCCAATTCACCGGCACATTCCGCAAGGATCTTTACAGCCTGAATACGGGCATCAGCAGGCAGTTCTGCGTTGGCTATGTAAGAAAATGCCGCAGTCAGCAAGGCGTCACCTGCCAAAACAGCGATCGCTTCGCCATACACTTTGTGATTTGTCGGTTTTCCCCGGCGGAAATCATCGTTATCCATACACGGCAGATCATCGTGGATCAGGCTATAGGTATGAATCATTTCAACAGCAGCTGCCAAAGGCATTGCTTTTTCCCACTGACCGCCGCAAATACGGCAAAATTCCAAAACAAGCAACGGACGAAGCCGCTTACCGCCTGCCAGCAAACTGTAGCGCATAGCAGAAAATAGCTTTTTTTGCGGTTCTGATTCATACTGAAAGCATTTTTCATCCAAATACTTTTCAATAAATGCCTGGTAAGCTTCTGTTTGTTGTTTATACATCCGATCCATCCGCAAAGACCTCCTCAGCAGGGCTTCCGTCGGCTTGTGTGACGATTTTTGATACCTTCTGTTCTGCTTCATCCAGGAGCGTACTGCACTTCTGAACTAAAGCAGTGCCTTCCTGGAAAAGCTTCAAGGATTCCTCCAAGGGCACATCTCCACGCTCCATCGCCCGTACGATCTGTTCCAGGCGCTGCATATTTTCTTCAAAAGACGGGGCTTTTTTACTCATTGATACTCTCCTCCACTTCCCTGACACTGGCATAGAATATGCCGTCTTTAACAGTTACAGATACGATATCATCCTTCTGAACTTGTTTTACCGTGGAAACAATCGTTCCGTCGGACATTTTTGCAACACTGTAGCCTCTGGAAAGGACTTTCAAGGGGCTCATTGCGTCTAATTTTGCTGTAAGAGATATAAATCGCTGCTTATTTCTGTTGATGCCCTGACTATAACCGGCAATAAGCTGACTTTTTAGTAATTGCATTTTATTTCTGCGGTTTTGAATATAGGCATCAGGGCTTTTTAAAACAGCTCCCGAAGCAAGCGCTTTTAAATGTAATCGACCGGTTTTGATCTGTCTCTGCAGAATAGATGTTATCGTTTCAGAAATGGAATCCAACTGCTGCCTCAGCGCATCCTGATCCGGCACCGCGAGTTCAGCGGCATTGGACGGTGTTGCGGCCCGAAGATCTGCCACAAAATCGGATATGGTTACATCCGGTTCGTGTCCTACAGCAGAAATAACCGGAATTTCAGAATTATAAATGGCGTGGGCAACAATTTCTTCATTAAAGGCCCAAAGATCTTCAATAGATCCACCGCCTCTGCCCACGATCAACACATCTGCAAGGCGGTAATAATTTGCAAAGCGAATGGCGCTTGCGATCTCCCCTGCTGCTTCTTCACCCTGTACCCGCACAGGAATCAAACGAACTGCTGCAACGGGATACCGCTTTCGCAGGATCCGAATCATATCGTGAACAGCCGCACCGGCTGAGCTGGTTATAATGCCGATCGTATCCGGGTATTTGGGAATTGGTTTCTTGTGTGTGTTATCAAACAGGCCCTGAGCCTCCAGTTTCTTCTTCAGCTGCTCAAAAGCGATATGCAGGTCACCAATACCGTCCACATTTAACGCGGTGCAGTAAAGCTGATAAGCGCCGTCACGGGGAAAGACGGATATCTTACCGAAGGCAATGATCTTCATTCCGTTTTCAGGACGGAACTTCAGTCGAAAAGCATTGCCCTTAAACATTACACATTTTAAGGAAGCATTTTCATCCTTTAAGGTAAAATAATGATGACCGGAGGGATAGAGCTTATAATTACTGATCTCACCGCGAACAGCTACAGAGGTCAGCAGTGGATCCATATCCATCTGCGCCCGGATATACTCATTGATCTGGGTAACGGATATAACCTTATTTTCCATTGGCTTCCTCCATTTCCCTGTAGGCTAAAACAGCAACGCCCATTGCATTATCAGTAGAATATGCAGGCTCAGAAAAAATAGCATTGAATGCTGCTGCCCGTTGCCGCAGAAGTGAATTGGAAGCCACACCTCCGGAAAAAACAACAGGTATGTCCGGGTAAAGCTTTTGGGCGTTTTTTGTGGCTTTACAAACAGCTTCCGCCATACAGCGTAGTGTATAGCCCGCAGTTTCACACGGATCATTTGTACGGGAATAATACTGCTGGACCTTGTTTTGCACCCCGGACAATGAAAATTCCATCTGATCACATTTTACACGGAAAACTTCCCGATCAACAGCACTTTTGCTCAGTTCATCCAAATGTTTTCCGGAAGGAAAAGGCAGATTCAGCATTTGACCGGCACGGTCGATCAACTGACCGGCAGATATATCCGTTGTACCTCCGATGCGTGTACAATGGACATTGACACCCTCCGGTTCTACATATAACAGCTCTGTGGTACCGCCAGACAGATGCCAAGCCAAATGAGGCGCATCCATCAGCTCCAGCCAGTTTGCGCTCCAAAGGCAAGCAGCAACGTGCCCTTGCTGATGAGAACAAACATACAGCGGTACGCCTAATGCCTCAGAAAGCATTTTGGCGTGAGAATAACCCACAGTGAAGCAGGGCATATAGCTACCCTCCACTGCCCGGGGACGCGTACTGACACCTACGGCCTGAATTTGTTCTTTCTGAATACGGCAAAACAGCCTGTCGGACAATTCCGGCAGGCTCTTGATATGTCCAAAAACAGCATCGCTTTGGCGCAGACCAAGAGCTCCTTCCTTTACAGGAAGAAGCCTGGAGCAATTTATGCCATCAGCGCCATCAAAAAAAGCGATGGAAGTCGTATAATTACTGGTATCAAAACCGATAACACCCATTTATTATACCTCGGTTTGCAGCTGCCTTGCAAAAGATCCCAAAATACCGTTGACAAAGGAACCGGTATCATCGCCGTCATAAAGCTTAGACAAGCGAACAGCCTCAGATATAGCAACACCGGTGGGAACATCATCCACATAAAGAATTTCGAAAATCGCAAGCTGCATAATGGTTCTGGTCAATCTGGAAATACGGGAGACATCCCAACCAATAGCATATTTCCGGATATGATCATTCAGCTCTTCTGTGCGGTTCGCAACACCGGAAACAACACAGTCGATATATTGCAGCTGTGCGCGGCTGGGACGGTCTGCATACACGTCGTTTTCCTGTGCTAAAAGACCGTAATATTCCTTATCCAAGCGAGTGGATACGATCTGAGCGGGTTCTTCGCCGGTAAATTCCCTGCCGTAAATCAAATGTACTGCCAATTCTCTGGCATTAGCTCTTGTCATAGGATGCTCCTTACTGACGGACGATCTCACATACGTTTACATTAACAGCGGCAGCCTTGATACCGGTCATAGACTCGACCGCGCCGGAAACAGCCTGCTGCACATTGGCTGCCACAGCAACAACATTCTGACCGTAAGCTACAACAACATTGCAGTCGATATACAGGGCATCATTTTCGTCAATGACGACCTTCAGACCTCTGCCCCAGTTTTTCTTACCGATCAGCTCTGCAATGTCAGCACCGGGTTTTACAGAAAGACCGACAACGCCCTCCACTTCACCCACGGCGTGAATGACAATAGAGCCAATAACATCTTCGGAGATCATTACATTTCCGTTTTCCTGATTCTGAATAATATACTGTTTGGTCTCTGCCATAACAATACCTCCATTAATTTGTCGCAAAATTAACGACATACTTTTGTCTATTGTACCACAAATATGGAAAATTACAACTGTTTTCTTTTCATAAAAATGACCGGCATTTTCTGCCGGTCATTTTGTAGGATCATCTTTGAACTCTGCCGGAGCCGTCGCCGCCGGAAAGCTTTTCCACTTCAGAAACAGATACACGGTTATAGTCGCCTTCAACGGAGTGCTTCAAAGCAGAAGCCGCCACAGCAAATTCAATGGCTTGCTGGGTATCTTTGCCGGACAGCAGCGCATAGATCAAACCGCCGCCAAAGGAATCACCGCCGCCAACACGGTCAACGATATGCAGATGGTAGGACTTAGAGAAGCAATAGTCCTTGCCGTCATAAAGCATACCTGCCCAATCATTGTCGTTGGCAGAAATGGAGGTACGCAGTGTGATCGCAACCTTTTCAAATCCAAATTTATCCATCAGCTGCTTTGCAACGGACTTATAGCCCTCGTGATTCAGCTTACCGCCGTAAATGTCAGTATCCTCGGCTTCAATGCCGAATACATCCTTTGCATCTTCTTCGTTGGAAATGCATACATCCACATATTTGCACAGCACGCTCATTGCTTCCCGTGCTTCCGCTCTTGTCCACAGCTTTCCACGGTAATTCAGGTCGCAGGATATCTTTACACCGTGGGCTTTTGCCGCAATACAGGCCTGTTTGCAGATCTCAACCATATCGCCGCCCAGTGCCGGGGTGATACCGGTAAAGTGGAACCAGTCAGCACCTTCGAAAATGCTGTCCCAGTCAAAATCAGTGGGTGATGCTTCAGCAATAGCGGAATGAGCACGGTCGTAGATGCAAACAGAGCCGCGCTGTGATGCGCCCTTTTCCAGGAAGTAGATACCCACACGATCGCCGCCACGAACGATCTTGGAGGTATCAACACCAAAGTAACGCAGAGAATCCACGGCAGCCTGACCAATGGCGTGCTTGGGCAGCTTGGTAATATATACGCTGTCCAAGCCGTAGTTTGCCAAAGAAACTGCCACATTTGCTTCACCGCCGCCAAAGGTAGCCTGCATCTGATCGTTCTGGAAGAAACGGTAATAACCGTTAGGAGCCAGGCGAAGCATCAATTCGCCAAATGTTACTACTCTGCTCATTGCTTTCCCTCCATCTTATCCAAGGCTTCCTTAACAAAGAAGCTGCCACCGATAGCTTCCACCTTGTCAAAGGCCAGGAATTCGTCAATATTTCCTCTATCCACACCGCCGGTGGGAATAAATTTTACCTGAGGGAACGGCGCAGACAGCGCCTTCAATGCCTTCAGGCCGCCATAAATGTTGGCAGGGAAAAACTTGACAGTGGTAATGCCCAGTTCCAAAGCCTGCATGATCTCTGTAGGTGTAACACAGCCGGGATAATAAGGAATATTGTTTTCCTTACAAACATTCGCAACACCCACAGACAGACCAGGAGAAACGATGAACTGAGCACCCGCTTCCAACGCCTGACGGCATTGATCAGCATTGATCACCGTACCGGCACCAATGCTCATTTCCGGATACTTTTTGCAGGCATAAGCAATTGCTTCTGCCGCACAGGCGGTACGGAAAGTGATCTCAGCACAATTGATGCCGTTATTTTTCAGCGCGGTCAGAATCTTGTCGGTTTCAGACAGTTCCTTGATCACAACAACAGGTACAAACTTTTCCATACTGACCTCCAATTATACGCCGGAATATGCGGAGAAGCCACCATCGATGGGCAAAACCACACCGGTGATAAAACCGGCAGCTTCGTTGTTCAGCAAGAACAGCAGACCGCCTTCCAGCTCTTCACTTTCACCGAAACGACCCATAGGAGTTGCAGCCAGGATCTTGCCGGTTCTTGCTGTGGGCGTGCCGTCCTCATTGAACAGCAGCTTTGCATTCTGCTTGGTGGAGAAGAAGCCGGGGGCAATTGCGTTCACGCGGATGCCTACTTTGGAGAAGTGAACAGCCAGCCACTGCGTAAAATTGGAAATAGCAGCCTTAGCGCCGGAGTATGCAGGGATCTTGGTCAGCGGTGTATAAGCATTCATAGAAGATATATTCAGAATATTACAGCCGGGACGACCGACCATCTGTGCAGCAAAAGCCTGGGTGGGGATCAAGGTGCCCAGGAAGTTCAGGTTGAAAACAAAACCTACACCGGACGCATCCAAATCAAAGAAGCTCTTGGTATCGGCATCGATATCACCCAGCTCAAAGTATTCCTTATCGGTGGTTGCCTTGGGATTGTTGCCACCGGCACCGTTGATCAGAATATCGCAGGGACCCAGGTCAGCCATAACCTTTTCAGCAACAGCATAACAAATATCCTTATCCAAAACATTGCAACTATAGGCTCTTGCGATGCCACCCTCTGCGACGATCTCATCGGCAAAAACCTGTGCGGCAGCCTCGTTCAGGTCCAGCAAAGCAACCTTGGCACCGGCACGGGCAAGTACCTTTGCAAAATTAGAACACAGCACGCCACCGGCTCCGGTGACAACTGCTACCTTACCATTCAGATTTGTATCCAAAACATTCTTTTTCATTTTTATTTTCCTCCCTTTTCGCAGGCCTCAAACAGACCGTTTATGTATGCAGCGCCCAGTGCACGGTCAAACAAGCCGTAACCGGGTTTGCCGGTTTCACCCCAGATCATACGACCGTGATCCGGACGGACATAGCCGTCAAAACCGTTATCTGTCAGAGCCTTGACAACTTCATACATATCCAAAGAACCGCAGTTGGACAGATGCGCCCGCTCCTCGAAAGAGCCATCGTCCATAATCTTCACATTACGGATGTGCATAAAGGCAATGCGATCCATTTTGGCATACTTTCTGACCATTGCAGGAATATCGTTGCTCTTGGCGCAGCCCAAAGAACCGGTGCACAGGCACAGACTGTTGGCAGGACTGTCAACGATTGCCAGCATTCTGTCCAAATTCTTTTCGCAGGTAATGATTCTTGGCAGACCGAAAATGGGGTACGGGGGATCATCGGGATGGATCGCCATCCGAACACCGCATTCCTCAGCAACAGGAATGACCTTCTTCAGGAAACGCTCCAGGTTGCTCCACAGACCTTCCTCACCGATCTGACCGTAAGCAGTGATCAATTCACGAACCTCTTCCTGAGTATAGCTGGAGTCCCAACCGGGCAGATGGATGTCATCCTTCAGCGGATCCAGCCCCTTCATCTGCTCCCAGTACATTACAAGACTGGTAGAGCCATCGGGAGCTTTCTTGTCCAGCTGTGTACGGGTCCAGTCAAAAACAGGCATAAAGTTGTAGGTGACACACTTGACACCGTATGCTGCGCAGCGGCGGATATTTTCACAGTAAACATCTAAAAGCTTGTCCACTTCTCCCCTGCCCAGCTTAATGTCCTCGTGGACTGGAATGGATTCCACGATATCAAAAACAAGACCGTGTTCTTCACACTGTGCCTTCATTTTTGCCAGACTTTCCTCCGGCCAAACCTCACCGGGCTTTACATCGTACACGGCGGATACAACAGAGCGCATTCCGGGAATCTGGGAAATGTTTTCCAGTGTAACAGGATCGCTCTCGCCGTACCATCTGAATGACAGCTTCATAGATTTTCCTCCAATTCTTTCTTCTGTGTATTTCAAATTTATATTAAATTCACAAACACACAAGTATTTTAAGCTATATTTTTTATGCTTAAGAATAGTATATATTAAATTTTTGCAAAGTAAATTGCATATATTGTTTGCATTATTGCAAAAGTTGTGGTATTGTACAGATGAGGTGATTTTAATGCTGAAAACCCAATCCTTTGACCCAAGACAGCAGATGGAAAGCCATACATTTGAGTCTTTTTATTACAAGGAACCAAAAGCCGCGGAAGTAGAAGTGCATCACCACGATTTTTATGAAATATACAATCTGCTGGCCGGAGAAGTCAGCTATTGGGTAGATGGCAGAACTTATCGGCTCAGACCCGGCGATCTTTTGCTGATCAGCCCTATGGAACTGCACCGTCCCATTGTACAGCCCGGTTCCAAATATGAACGCTTTGTCCTTTGGATCAACAAAAACTATTTGGAATCCATTTCCTCGTCAGAACTGCTTACACAATGCTTCAAAGGGCCGTCCAACCATCTGCGTGGCAGTTCTGTTACACCGCTGATCTCCAATTTGGTAACGGAACAACACAGCGATAAATTCGCATCGGATATTTATGCTGAAGGTATATTTTTACAGCTGATGGTGGAACTGAACCGCCTCTCCCCTGTTGGTGCCCAAAAAGCAGAGCATACGGAACTTATTTCCGACGTGTTGGACTTTATCGGCGATCATTTCAATGAGGAGCTGTCACTGGATACTTTAGCTGATCAATTTCATATCAGTAAGTATCATCTTTCCCACGAGTTTAAAAAACAGACTGACACCAGCTTATATCACTATATCACATTGAAGCGGCTTGCCGCAGCCCGGCAAATGCTAATGGACGGCGTTTCTCCGGGACAGGTCTACATTGCCTGCGGGTTCAGGGATTACACAGCTTTTTACAAAGCTTTTAAGACAGAATACGGAACATCACCGGTTATGGCCAGCAATATCGCACCAAAGTAAAGCATCGGGTACTGCAAAGCACAGTACCCGATGTTTGTTATTCAAAACCGCCGTTTCTGACATACTCAGCCATCAGATCACGCAGGAATACTCGTTCTTCGTAACGATGGATCTCTGTCAGATTGTTATACTTATAAGTGGATGTATAAGAGTCTACCACAATGTAATAAGTTTCGTTAGGATCAATATTATCGATGATCTGCTCACCATATTCGCCGTATGCAATAAAATAATTGCTGTTATCCGTTTCGATAAAATTCCGAACCAGGTCTGCACCGCTGACAGAACAAAGCGTCAGGAAATTATCAAATGGGAAAATCATCTGAAGCTGGGAGTAAGTCACATTACCAATGGTCAAATATCCGGGAGAACGAACCGTAAAGAAGCCGCCAGCCAGAACGATATCGTATTCATCGCCCCAAAGCTCCATACCGTAATCATAGTAAAGCTGGGCTGCCAAACTGCGCAGCTCATTCTTGCTGCGGGAATCCTTGTTTTTGCCCAACACTTCATAACCGGCACTGACTTGTTCGTCATACTTTTCCAACAGCTCATCGATCAGCGGGTTGGATGCCATAGATGAATATGTATCTGTGCTTAGATACTCAGATTGGTTTACTGTATATGTGTCGTTGGCTGTGTTGATATCTACTTCGAAATGAGTAATGCCAGTATTGTCACCGCCACCCTGGAGATGGTAGATGCCTTTTGTATCCTCTTTCACATAATACTGATGAGTATGTGCTTCAAACACCACATCCACATAGCCCTCAGAGAGCGCAATGTCGTAGTATGCCGACATTTGACTGTCGCTGACGGTTTCGCCGTAATCCCTGCCGCCAAAGCCATCGTGCAGGCTATAAAGAATGAAATCTGCACCTTCATCACGTAATTTTTGGGCTTCTGCCTTTACAAGCTCCGTAAGATCATTTCCGGTCAGGAAATAAATCTCTTTTGTATGGTCAGAAGCGATGGAAGAATAGCAATCACCGATGGCGCCGATAATGCCGATCTTGGCACCGCCTTTTTCGATCATAACAGAAGGCTGGCAGTATTCTACAAGCTCATTGGACTGTCTGCTATAAATATTGATGGCCAGGAACGGAAATTCAGCAATTTCATAGTTTTTCAGGATCACGCCTTCGCCCCAGTCATACTCGTGGTTGCCCATAGTCATAGAAGTAAAGTCCATTTCATTCATCCACTCCGTGACGATCAAACCGTCTGTCAAATTGGATTCAGAGCTTCCCTGCCACATATCGCCACTGGATAGAAGGACTACATTTTCATCGGTAAATTGAGCAGCCTTCAGATAGGTGGTCAGTTCATCCACGCCGGGCTGCTGACTGGAATCGCAGATCTTACCGTGCAGGTCATTAATTACATAAAAATCAACATTCACAACAATGTCTGTGCCGCAAGTGTCACACAGCTCGTCTGCATTCTGATCGATATGCTTGCATTCCTGCTGACCGGGCTGCTCTTCTGCCTGACAGCCTGCAAGTAACACAGCAAAAACAATCAGCGCACAAAACAGTTTCTTCAGATATTTCATAAATTTCCTCCTGATGTATGATCTTCCAGCACATCATAACACACATCTTTATATATAGCAATATAAAAATCCGTTTATCACAGCATTCACTGGGATAAACGGATTTTGTTCAATATACTTCTACCACGCGAATATCTTCAAAAGAAAGTCCGGATTGCGTCATAACAATATCGGCAATGACTGCAACATCTGTTTCCTGTAAGCCGCCCTCCGGTGTAGCTACAGCCACGGAAATGCCGCTATCACTCATATAAGCCACACACTCGGCATACCCTTTTGCGATCACCAGGCTTTCGATCTGCGCCTCACACAGAGCTGTCTGCACAATATCTTCCAACTGGGCATTGGACTGCACATCTTCGGTATCAGAATATGCCATTGCTTCCTGCAAAAGGGAAACCGCGCTGTCCCGGGCTTCCTGACGGGAAAGGCGTACAGCAGCGAAATAATCAGATACAGTAGCTTCCGTGTCAGAATCCACAGATGTACCGTCAGCCATCACCAAGGTATCTGAGGAGAGTATTTTGTCTGCGTCTAATGTGTCCGTCAGATTTGCTGTTGTCTGATCTTCTGTATAAAGCCAATTGACATAGATTCCTGCGCATACGGTTACAAGCACAGCTGCCGCAATCAGGTTTTTCTTCCAAATTTTCATAATAATGCCTCCATTATTTCATTTTTAATACAGCGATTTTATCAAGCCCCAGTCCTGTAATTTTAGAAACCGCATCGGCAATTGCGAGCTTTACTGCCGGGTCATCAGCGCCCTGACAAAGGACAACAGCGCCTTGGTATTGGGGCGGATTGATCTGTCTGATCAAGCCTGATTCATTATTGTCCGAATCCTCCACGATAATAGATTGGATCGTTTGCGATGACGATGTTTCAGATGTACTGGTTTGAATATCCGTTTGGTACACTGTTTCTTCTCCGGATATTTCCTTGAGCATAACCTTCACTGAACCGGCCCCTTGAATGTAGGAAAGGATCTCCTCTAACTGCTCCTGTACAGAAGGTTGATCCTGAGAAACTTCTGTCAGAACAGGTTCAGTCTGATCCTTTTTATTACCGGCAGGAAGGATCATCAGTACAAATCCTATTAAAAATATCAGTACCGCATATTTATATTTATTTACAAGAGTACCAATGCTTGCCCGGAATTTTTTTATATCCATTTCAGATTCTCCTGCGTAATGCCTAAATTTTCAGTTATATACTGTGATAGCATCTGCTTTTTGTAGGGTGACGCTGTACCTGTGAGGATCACTTGATACGGTGTCGGCGGATCGGAATCAGTCAGCTTCACCTCCACATCCACATCCAGCCCTAAATCCAATGCCTTATCCAATATGTATGATTGCGTTTGCTGTTTTATGATACCGGATAACTCTTCATAGGCCATTTGTGTTCCTTCTTCTGTTGCCGAAGCAGATATTGTTTTATACTCCTTCAAATAATCAGAAATATACTCCAAGTCCAGACCCATCAGCGGTGACAGAAGTGTTACAGCCATAAAAACACCGCATATTACTTTTACGATCTTACCGATGGCGGTGCTGGGGTCTAATACGGATCTTATAATGGCACAAAGAATCCCTGCCGCCGTTATGCAAAGCATATATTCAGCTATTTTCCCCACTATGTCACACCCTTCATAAAGCAAACCACACTAATGAGCAATAATAGACACACTGTTCCGGTCATCGCCAAAATCATTCCCATTCCGGCAGAAAAATCCTTCAGTAATGCCGTTTGCCGTTTGGCGCCAAACACGGAGCACACAGACCCAGTGATATTGAGCAATACATACTGTACACCGATCTTTAAAAAAGGACCGATAAATACTGCTAAAATCGCAAGAATGCCATATACACCGGTTGCGCTTTTTACGATCCCCGCACTGACTAAAATCGTTTCCGACGCATCAGATATGATACTGCCCACTACCGGGACCATTCCTGAAATAGTCAGCTTTATTGCTTTTACCGCAGAAGCATCAGCCGTTCCACTTACAACACCGGTTATACTTATAAATCCGGTAAAAATATATAATACAAGCTTTAAACCCCAGGATATAAGCCATTTTACAAAGCTGCGAAGATTAGATAGCAGCTCGTCGTCTATAGCGCCGGTTACAACGCATAAACAAAAATAGGTGTAAAGCAGCGGCACGATCAGCTTTGTGATCATTGTAGATAGTAAAGTACTAAAAAATGCAGTTCCGGAATATAAAGCTGCCGAAGCAGTTGTACCGCCCTGTGCAGCCAGTGCGGCAGTTAAAACAGGCAGTAAAAGCTTTCCGTACTCTGTCAGTTCTGTAACCGTTTCCACGCCGTAGCGAATCAATTCATTGGAAGGCCTTAAAAGTAAAACGCCTATTAAAACTGTTCCAGCAAGATGCTGTGCCCATACAGGCGCGCCCGGAAAGCTGTCTATGACCGAAAGCAGGATCATTACAGCGAAAATACTCAGGCATAATGTAGCAGCGGAAGAAATTTCAGGCCAAATATCATCGATGGCGGCGCAAATGATATACCAAAGGGCTTCGCCAAAGGATTCCGTGTCATCAGGCATATATATTTCTCCGGAAGGTGGAACCTCCGGTGGTTCCAGATCTAAAGCTTGTACCGGAACTGCTAAAAGAAAAAACATAGACAATAATATAACGATTTTTCTCATACCGTACCCATAATGCTCTCCACCAATTCCAGCAGCTGTGTAAACAGCGGTATACACAGCCACAATACCACTGCCGAAGCAAGGATCTGAAGTACTTTTCCCAAAGCAGCATTGCCTGAATCGGTACAAATCATCGAGGTAATTTGAGAAAGCAGACCGATACCGACGCATTTGAGCAATATACTTATAAGCTCGCTGTTCAGATTTCCTACGTTTTCCAGTGTTTCAATAAAGTCAATTACCTTTTGCAGGTAACCGATCGCAACTGCTGCTACCATAGAACAAACAGCAATTATAAGAAGAATGGAAATGTCCTTCTTTTCCTTGGATAGAACCAGACACAATACAACGGTGATCAAGATCCCCGCTGTAGCTTTAATAAATATATCCATCAGAAATCAAAAAGTTTTTTTACAAGTTCAAATAATTCGGATATTTTTGATGCAACCATCATCAGTACTACAACAAGTCCGGTCAGTGTCGTCATCGTGGCCTGTTCCTCTCTGCCGGACTTGGACAATACCTGATTTAAAATGGATACGATTATTCCAATAGCAGCCACCTTGAAGATCAGATCTATTTCCATATATCACATTAAAAGTATAACCAATGCTGCACCGGCGCACAGACCAAGTGTTTGGTAGCTTCGCAAATGGGTTTCTTTGTTGCCGGTAAGCTTACTTAATCTGATGCGACATTCCTGCCGCACATTCTCCAGGCCGATCAGCTGTCCGTTCAAATCAAAACGGCCTAAGTTTTCTCCTAATAATTCTAAAGACGCTTTTGTTTGCGTCGGTATTTCCCTGTTTTTAGCAAGAACAGTATTCATACACTGGTTTACATCCGGTGAGATCTGATCCTCCAGTTCATTGGCAAGCATTATAAAAACCTGACGCAAAATACCGTCACATTCCCCTGCTGTCTGCCGGCAAAGCTCCGGTAAAGCGCTCATTCTGTACTGCAGTTCACAAGCCATATAATCCAATGCACAAATAAAGCTTCTGAGTGTTCGTTCTTCTTTTTTATAAGAAGCCGCTATCATCAGTGAAAAACCGCCGCAAGCTGCGATAATCAGTATCGCGCCGATCCATTTTATCATCGTCATAACTGTTCCTCCTGCCAGGATTTATCGGGATGTACGGTCACAAGTGTATCAAAGATGCTATTATCCAGTAGGGGCTGATAAATCGTTCGTGATTGCAATTCTTCCCTGTTAGTGGCGTGAGCTGTTGCGATCAGTCGCACACCGCACCAGGCAGCATTGAGCAGTGCTTTACAATCCTCCGCACCGGTTATCTCATCCAACGCAATCACAGACGGCCCCATTGTCCGCAGAACCATCTCCATCGCCTCACTTTTTTTGCAACCGGACATTACATCTGTTTTCATTCCTCTGTTAAAGCAAAATTTTCCGGAACTTAAAGGGAAAAGCTCTCTGCGTTCATCCAAAGCCGTTATACACCCATCAGAAGCATTGGAGATACCACGAACCAGATCTCTGAGAAAGGTCGTCTTACCGCTTCCAGGGGCACCGATGATCAGAATAGATCCGGTATTGTTATACATACTTTTTGCAATCCCTTCAAAATCTCTCGCAACACGAATGCATACAGAAGTGATATTACTGATATTTCGTAGCCGATCGCCTTCATAAACACACGAACCGCAAATACCGATCCGATGCCCCCCTGGTGCGGTTACAAAGCCTTCCGTAATGCTACCGGATGTCCACGGAGAATATTTTGTTGCAGTGTTAATACAAAAGGAAATATCTTCTGAAGCAACCGCTCTTTCCAGCCAGACTGATTTGTTTTTCATTATTATTTGAGGGCTGTCCCATAGTCGAAGGCGCAGCTCTTGCATATGGGTTTTTCCAAGCTCGTCCACGCTCTGACGCATCCACAAAGGTAGAATGTTTATAATTTCCTGCCATTGGCATCTCATTTGCATCACTCCTGTCTAACTCTATGCTTGTCTACCCACGATATGCAAAGAAAAAGCTGACAGCTTTCGCTGCCAGCCTTTAAATAGATCACTTTTTGACGATATGTATAATTCGCTGTCCGGCAGCACTGAATACCACATTGATGATCAGCTCCGGAACAAAATTACAAAGAACGATACCGCTGAGCATATATACAAAGATATCCTTTCCTGCCGCCCAAGCAGTCAGCACATCTTTAAAGAACAGGTTCATACACAGCAAAAACACACCTGTGTTGACTACCGGGCAGATGATCGCAGTGCAAAGCATTGCAATATAAGTATTATACCTGGATAAAGCCCGATATGTAAATCCTGCCGCAAGACCTGCTAATATACCCTTTGTCATAACAACAAAAATGCACATAGGTACACTGGACTGAAACACCATATGACCGCCGGGATCGGCGCCTGTAGCACAGTTAATGGCTACCATAACACCAAATGCCGCTCCTAAGATCGCGCCAGCAGACGGTCCGTACAGTGCCGCGCCGATCACTACGGGGATCAACACCAGCGATATGGAGAACATTCCACCAATGGGCGGGATCATACTGCCAATAAATTGCAGCACCACAATCATAGCAATCAACAGCGCAATGGCTGCCATTTCTTTGATTTTTGGGTTTTTCAATTAAATTCCTCCTTGCTGTCGCTCCGGTTTTCCGGATGCAATGCAAACATTTTAACGGAGTATCCGCTCCAATCAGAGATAACTAAAAATCTTCAGGAACTGCTGTATCCGCTTCGGCGTATTCGTCAAAATCCATTTGAGCAGGCTTACCGGATCTCATTTCTTCCCACTGTTCCTTGGTGATCAGGATCTCTCTGGGCTTACTTCCCTGATAAGGACCGACAATACCCATTTCTTCCATTTCATCAACGATTCTTGCGGCACGGGCATAACCCAATTTTAAACGGCGCTGGAGCATAGAAACAGATGCCTGCTTGATCTCCAAAATCGCATCCACTGCCGCAGGCAGCATTTCATCGTAATCCGTTTCGTTTTCATTGGGCGTAGGTTCTGTAGCAGCCGGTTGCTTACCGGTCTGCGCTGCCTTGCGCTCAATTTCATCCATAATGTCAGAATCATATGCCGATTCAAATTTGGACTTCACGTGATTGGTTACGGCTTCTACTTCCTTATCGCTGACGAAACAGCCCTGAACACGCTTAGGCTTGCCGCTGCCAATAGGCGCATAGAGCATATCGCCCCGTCCAACAAGCTTTTCAGCGCCGGGTGTATCCAAAATGATTCTGGACTCCATTGCCGATGCAACAGCAAAGGCAATTCTGGAAGGAATATTGGCCTTCATCAGACCGGTAATAACATCCGCGGAAGGACGCTGAGTCGCAATAATCAGGTGAATACCGGCTGCGCGGCCCATCTGCGCAATACGGCATATGGATTCTTCCACTTCCTTGGCTGCAATCATCATAAGGTCTGCCAGCTCGTCGATGATCACGACGACCTGGGGCATTTTTTTGCCTTCCTGCTCCTGGGATTCCACGGTATTATTGTAGGTTTCCAGGTCTTTGACGCCCAGATCGGACATTGCCTTATAACGGCGCATCATTTCCGTAACAGCCCACTGCAGAGAGCCTGCGGCTTTTTTAGGATCGGTAACCACCGGTATCAGCAGATGGGGAATGCCGTTGTATACGCCAAGCTCGACCATCTTGGGGTCGACCATAATCAGCTTCACATCATCCGGACTGGCTTTATACAGCAGCGAGATAATGATGGAATTCATACATACGGATTTACCGGAGCCGGTAGTACCGGCAATCAGCATATGGGGCAGTCTCGAAATATTGCCGACGATACAGTTGCCGCCAATATCTTTACCAACAGCAAAAGACGACAAGGATTTCGACTTATGGAATTCCTGAGAATCGATCACTTCGCGCAAAGAAACGGTGGTAACTACACGGTTGGGGACCTCGATGCCTACGATGGAGATCTTCCCTGGAACCGCAGCAATACGGACACTGGACGCACCCAGGCTTAGCGCAATATCATCTGCTGAGGATGTGAGCTTGTTCAAACGAACGCCCTTGTCCAGTTCCACCTCATACCGGGTAACACTGGGACCTCTTGTAACATTGATAATATGCGCTTCGATCTTAAAGCTTGCTAAGGTTTCGTTCAGCCGTCTGGAATTTTCACGCATTTCAGCCGTAGCGTCGCCGGTGTTGGCACCGGGAAGCTTCAAAAGATCGATAGGCGGGAAATAATAGACCGGTTTTTCTTCTTTCTGCGCCTGCGCAATTTCTATGGCAACTTCTGCAGCCGATTCTGCCGCATCCTTCGCAGAAACCTTTTCGATTTTCGTTTCCTCGGCGGCCTGCTTGATTTCTTCGGGCGTGTATTTCAGCTCCGGCATATTCTCCGGGAACTGATCTTCAACCCTGGATATCGCTTCAGGGACGATTTCCTCTTCAGGCTCTGCGGTCACAGGAACGGATGCTGCTGCAACAGGAGCCGTTACATCAGAATCGATCTGATCAATAATTTCAGAAACCTTAGTCCTTCGGGAGGGTTTTTCCTTCACAACCGGAATTTCCTCCTGCGGCTCCTCGATCTGTGCTTCTTCTGCAGCAATTCTGGCACGAACATTTTTCTTATGTTCGATGCGCTTGTTGGCTATGTGATTGACAACAACCGATGCCGGATCTTGCTGGGGAACTTCCTCTGCTTCTTCATCCCGCGGACGGTTCTGAACTGCTCGGATAATACTCGCAACAGTGATCTGCATACCTCCCAACAGGGTCAATATGGCAGTAATTACCAATATGATATAGCTGATAGCTGTACCGCACAACCAATGGATCAGCATAGCAATGCCACCGCACAGAACACCGCCAGTGCTGCCGTTAATACCGCCGGAATAAAGCTCAACAATAATATGTACGTCCTGTGAAACAGTTTGAGGCTTCAGAGCAAGGTGCGCGATCATTCCGCAGACAAACGCAAATACCACCAAGCAAACAGTACGCATTGAAACAGGTCGTTTGCCGCTAAACGCGTGGATAAAAAACAGGTACAAAAACACCGGAATGAAAATAGCAAAGCCTACGTGTCCGATCAAGCCAAACATAAAATTGGCGATCAGTCCTGTCAAAGCGCCCTCGGGAGCAAAAAACATAATTAAGAAAAATATGAACAGACCAAGGAACACAATAGATGTAATCAAACGAACAGGAACATTATTTTCTTTAACAACTTCCTTTTTAGAATTCTTAGATCTGTTGTTTTTGGCTTTAGAACGGGCAGCCTTCACGGCCTTTTCAGCCTGTGTTTTTTTCTTTTTAGCCATATACAGTCTCCTTTATACCATCAGATAGAGAATAAATGACAACAGCGCTGCGCCCCAGCAATAATAGCCAAACGCAGAAAAACCGGAACGAACCGCAATAAAGCGCATCAAAAATATACCGATGCAGGCAGAACCGAATGCGCCGACTGCCGATAAAAGACAGCTTCCAAAATACGCAAAGGAGGACAGTCCCATTCCACCTGATATTATTTGTATAATGTCCAAAATCATCAACATTACAAACGCCGGAATACTCAGAATATAGACCCACTGCAAGGCCTTTTCTCTGTCAGCCCCCCGGGCAATACAGCACGACAGGGATGCGCCCACCCGGGAAACGCCCGGAAATGCAGATAAACCCGCACACAGGCCAACCAGGAAGCTGTCAAAGGCACTCATTTGCCGTGCATCCTTATTACTTTGAGGAAGATGCTCCGGAATATATACGATCAAACCGTTTATCAGGAAAAACAGCGCAGTAAGCGAAAGATTATCAGATAATTTTCCGGTAGCAAGCTTTAAAAGAAGTACGATCAGCATTGGCGTAACAGCGGTCCTGATCAGTCGAAGATCGTAGGCTGTCCGCTTATCCATATGCTTTGACACTCTTTTACTTGTCCGTCCGTGGATCTTCATTTCCCTTCTCAAACGCTGGATATATGTACCAAGGCAAACCGCCACTGCAAGCAGCAGGCTGATATGGATCAAAAGATCTCGGAACGGCTCCTGTGCTGTTACCCCAAAGATCTTTTTCAGCATTGCCTGATGCCCTTGGGATGAGATAGGCAGAAATTCCGCAAGACCGGAAATGACGCCATATATAAAGCTTTGTAAAAGATTCATTTCAGACCTATCCCCTTCCCTGTTTTATAACTTCATTATTTTAGCATATAAATTTGCAGATTTCCAGTACAGAATGAAAAATTATAATTTCTTTTTAACTTTTTGTTTATCGATCATTTTATGCAGGCAGTTTAACGCATCACTTAGCCCTCCAAGGCGGTCGATCAGACCGGATGAAACAGCTTCTTTGCCATAGAGGATCGTGCCAACATCGGTTGCGATCTCCCCTGTTGCCATCATATATTTTTCAAATTGCTCTTTCTTGATTCCGGAGTTTGCGGTTACAAAATCCGCAATCTGTTCCTGAATCCGCTGAAAATAGCGAAATGTTTGAGGCGCGCCGACTACAAGACCGGTCATTCGAACAGGATGAACTGTCATACTGGCAGTCGGTGTGATAAATGATTTTTTCGTACATACAGCCAAGGGAATACCAATGGAATGACCGCCGCCCAAAACCAATGAAACAGTAGGCTTCTTCATTCCGGCGATCATTTCCGCAATAGCAAGACCTGCCTCAATATCACCGCCCACTGTGTTTAAAAGCAGCAAAAGACCATCAATATCTTCACTTTCTTCGATGCCTGCCAAAAGCGGCAGAATGTGCTCATATTTGGTTGTTTTTGCATTTTCAGGCAGCACCTGATGCCCTTCCACCTGTCCGATAATTGTCAGGGTATAAATATTACCTTTGCTGCTTTTTGTTATATCTGAGCCAAGCTCCACAACCTGCTGCCGTTCCTCTCGCTTTACCTCAGCATTTGTATTTTCTTCCATCCAAATGCCTCCTTTCCGTTTATTATCATAACCTGATTTTCCCCCATAATTCACTCTTGCGTATTCTAAATTATCAGTGTATAATATCAAAAAAAGAAAGGATATGATCAAATGCAATACGAATACAAAACCAAAGGAACTTGTTCTCAGAGAATTCTTTTTGAGATTGAAGATAACAAAGTTAAAAATGTGCAGTACATCGGCGGCTGCAACGGCAATTTGAAGGGCATCGGTTCACTTGTAGAAGGAATGGATGCAGACGATGTGATCGCCCGCCTGGAAGGCACCTGCTGCGGTATGAAGTCCACCTCCTGCCCCGATCAGCTGGCTAAAGCTCTGAAAGAAGCAAAAAATGCATAATAACAAAACAGCAGTAAAGATTTATTCCTTGCTGCTGTTTTTCTTGGCAATTTAATATAAACGGCTGCAGAATGAATCTGCAGCCGTTTATTTGTGATTAAATTACTGACTTCGGAACATTAACGGTATCCATAATCAAACGGATAAGCTCGTCTTTGCCATTCCCCTTTTCAGCAGAAAAAGGAATGATCATACAATCCTCCGGAAGCTCCAAATCCTCCCGGATCACCTGAAGATTTCCTTCAATTTGACTCTTTTTCACTTTATCCAGCTTGTTGGCAACCACAACAAAGGGACAATCGCTTTCCAAAAACCACCGTGCCATCGTAATATCGTTTTGCGTGGGAGCATGACGGCAATCAACGATCATCACGCCCAAATCGATCCGTCCTGCGGCAAAATAATCCTCCATTAACCTTCCCCAGCGTTCCTTCTCAGACTGAGAAACCTTAGCATAACCGTAGCCGGGCAGATCCACAAAATAACACTTTTTATCAATAGTGAAATAGTTAACGTGGATGGTTTTTCCGGGTTTTTCACCAACACGGGCAAAGTTTTTTCGGTTCAAAAGCCGGTTGATCACAGAAGACTTTCCCACATTAGACTTACCAGCGAAAGCGATCTCAGGCAGTCTATTTCCCGGGAAATCAGAAGGACGGGCAGCAGAGATCAAAAATTCAACATTATGCAGATTCACGTTCTCACCTCACTGACGGATGTCCGGTTTAGACGGTCTGCCCCGGAAATTCTGAGGCATATCCGGTATCAGGACAGCGCTCAAATCTGCACTGCGATTCAGGGCTGTCTCCAAAACGGTATCAATTGTTTGGGCCGTCACAAAGTTCAGAGAGCGGCGAACTGTTTGATCGATCTGCTCCAGATCTTTCTCGTTATCTTTTGGAATAATGACCGTTCTGATTCCGTGACGAAGCGCTGCCATTGTTTTTTCTTTCAATCCGCCGATAGGCAGCACTCTGCCCCGCAGGGATATTTCACCTGTCATTGCCACATCAGAGCGAACTGTGGTACCAGTCAGTGCCGAAACCATAGCTGTACATACCGTCACACCGGCAGAAGGACCGTCCTTCGGCACAGCGCCTTCCGGAAAATGGACATGAATATCTTTGGGTTTATAGAAATCTGTGTGAATGTTCCATTTTTCTG